>DASPNN010000115.1:0-2472 GCA_035626495.1 Chryseosolibacter sp. | reverse complement strand
CGTGAAGAAGTAAAACGGTTTATAGAAGCGATGAAGATGAAAGAGATCAAGGCATCAATACGGGAAACCATGGACGATGAGCGTTCGCACATCGAAGTGGAGAAAGCAGGTCAACTGCTGGCAACCGAACGGTGTGTGCTTCAGTATAAGGCTACCTTGCAGCGTCAGCCATGAACTCATTCATGAAACAGAACAACAGGGACATCGCGATGGTCCATTATCCATGAAGGTTCTGAGAGCGGTTCACACGACTTACGGCGTCATTGTGTTTTCAATTCTGTTTTTGTTTTTCTTTTTCTTGCTGCTGATCCCTATTTTTTTTCCATCTCAGTTCAGATTTGTGGGAATATTTAACCGCTGGTGGGCCAGACTCCTATTCTTTCTAATTGGGATTCGTTACACAATCAAGTATCGCTCCGCGCTCGACCCGACTGCCCAATACATTTTCTGCCCGAACCATTTCTCTTACCTTGACATCCCGGCAATGGGTCTTAATCATCACAATGCGATCTTTGTCGGCAAAAGCAGCATGCAAAAGATACCTTTCTTCGGATTCATGTACAGCAAGTTGCACATCACCGTTGACCGCAATAAGCTGAAAAGCCGCTACTCTACCATGATGCGTGCTTTCCAGGCACTCGACGAAGGGAAAAGCCTTGTAATATTTCCTGAGGGCGGAATCGTTACCGAGCATGATCCCTTCATGGGGACATTCAAAAACGGCGCGTTCCGGGCCTCCATTGAGAAACAAATTCCAATTGTCCCTGTCACCATTCCGTATAATTGGATAATTTTGCCGGTCGACGAGTTCTTGCTTACATGGCGACCGATGGAACTGATCTTTCACGAACCCATGGACCCGGCCGCTTACACGATGAAGGACATCGAACGATATAAGCAGGATGTGAGGGTAATAATTGAAAAAGAGCTGAAAAAGTTTTCGAAAGAATGAAAATCGACAGGGAATTACTTGACAAGATCGCGCACCTGGCACGTCTGGAGTTCGATGAAAAGGACGCCCAAAAAATGATGGACGATATGACGGCCATCGTCAACTGGGTTGAAAAACTCAATGAGGTTAATACCGACGGCATCGAGCCCCTGACAACCATGTCGCACGAAATAAATGTATTCCGCAAAGATGAAGTCGGCAATCAACTCGACCATACCCTGGCCTTAAAGAATGCTCCAAAAAAAGATGTCGATTATTTTCGAGTTCCCAAAGTTCTAGAGTAACGTCGATTTCCTTTGAAATTCATCACAACCGTTTTTCGCTGGCTGTATACCTTTTGGGTCTTCACCGTCTTCTCAGTGTCCATGCTCATCCTGCTGCCGTTCATGGTCCTGCCCTTCCTTTTCGGACCGAAAGCCGGAGCGGTCGGCTACTTCTTTATCAATGTCTGGGCATGGACCTTCAGCTTGCTCACCTTCATCCGTTACAAGTTCTACGGCAAGGAAAATTTCCGCAAAGGGATGTCGTACATCTATGTCAGCAATCACACTTCATTTCTTGACCTTCCGGGATTGCGAATGCTGTTGCCGGGACAATTCATGCCGCTGGCTAAAAAAGAGCTTCTGAAAATTCCTGTTTTTGGCTGGATCGCTAGAGCGGCCACGATCATCGTTGACCGGTCAAGTCCTGAAAGCCGGAAGAAAAGTATTGACCGTTTGAAATATTACCTCAGTGAAGGCATCTCTGTGCTGATCTTTGCGGAAGGCACACAGAATAGGACAAAGGAGGTATTGCAACCGTTCCACGATGGCGCGTTCCGCATCGCGGTAGATACGCAACGACCTCTGCTGCCGATGGTGGTGATCAACGCCGGAAAGCTTATGCCCCCCGGCACCATTCGCCTGAGGCCCGGCTTGATCCGCATCTATGTCGCACCCGAAATCCCCACGCAAGGACTGAACCCATCGCACGTGCCGGCGCTAAAAATAAAGACATTTGAAATTATGAAGGAAATGATTGAGACGAACTCGTAAATTCCCTACCCAAAAACCGAAGATTATGAACCGCGTGATGACTTCCAAACAATATTTTCAGACAATTGGCCTCACATATTATCTGCAGGCATTTTCGCTGGTGGTGTTTGCGGGCGTTGTGTATTACCTGATCGGCCGATCTGAAACCCCCATTGGCGACGATCGGCAATGGACGCTCATCGTACCGGTGATTCTGCTCATCGGCATGGCCACTTCCTATTATCTTTTTCGCCTGATGGTGAAGCGGATCGATCCAGCAGCAAAGGTGCAGCAAAAGCTCCCGAAATATGCATCGGCATTGATGGTGCGTTCGGCGCTGCTTGAATTGCCGGGACTTTTTTCGGCGCTGGTTGCTTACCTCACGCTGCGCCCTTATTATCTCGGTGGGGCGCTGATGATGTTTTTGGTTTTTCTTGTACTTAAGCCTTCGAGGACGACGGTGGCAGAGGACCTTGGCCTCAATCCGAAAGAACGGGATTTCATCAA
>DASPNN010000114.1:0-3059 GCA_035626495.1 Chryseosolibacter sp. | reverse complement strand
AGCGAGTTCGTCAATGCCGCAGGATGGCTTTTGACACGAAAGTGTATCGAGACGGTCGGTCTGTTCGAGCCATTATTTCCCCTGTATGGAGAAGACCAGAATTATACCCAGCGATTGAGGTTTCACGGGCTATTTCTCGGCATTATACCCGCCGCGCGAATGGTTCATGATCGTGCAGAGCGCCAGGGTGGCAAAAATTCCGCGGGCAGGGCGCTGGAAGCAAGTACCTTCGTTTTGACCCGGTTGCTCAATATAAACAACAGCATGCTTGTAAACATTTTCAACTCCCTGAAGGTTTTCAGACGATATGGGATCAACCGCAGGTCCCTGAGGGGATTTCTTTCCGGCTTGACCCATAGTATCGGTTACACCAGGCTGCGTGACGCGTATAGATGCCCTGGGTACCTTTTAAAGCCGGACCGGCCACAAAAGATTCTCAAATGAACTTCAAATTTCTCCATAATTTGCGGAGAAAATCTGTTTCGCAAAAACCGGCAAATGTTCAGCGTTGTTATCCCGGTCTATAACCGGTCATCTGTTCTAGAGAGGGCGTTAGAGAGTGTTTTGACTCAAACCTGTCAAAGCTTTGAGATCCTTGTGATGGATGATGGTTCACAGGAAGATATTACCGTCGTTACCGGCAAGTTCGACGATCCCCGTATAAAGGTCGTGCGACTGTTGCACATGGGCGCTTGCGTCGCTAGAAATGTCGGAATTGCCATGGCAAAGTATGAGTGGATCGCGTTTCTCGATTCCGATGATTGGTGGCATGCTGGAAAACTTGCTGAATTCAAAAAATATATTGAAGCAAATCCAGACAGGGACTTTGTGTATTCCGCCTTTAGCTATTGGGATGAGACGTCGAACGTAGCGACGCCGATCATGGATCAGCCCGTGGCCAACATGACATCCATCCTGCTTGTCGACAACATCATCCACGGAACATCAATCGTGGTGATCCGCAGGAAAAGACTGATGGAGGTGGACGGATTTGATGTAACCTTTCCGGCGCGCCAGGACCTTGACCTTTATGTCAGGCTTAGTAAAATTGTGCGCTTCGGGTTCATTCCCGTGAGCCTATGTTATATCTCCTATAAAACAGAGAAGCGGATCAGCACCAACCCCGTCAACCGCCTGGTCGGGTATGTAATGTTCTATAAAAAGCACAGAGGAATCATGACGTTCGGACAACGCGTTTATACAAGCAAGAGAATTCTTTTTTTCGCTTACAGGTGCCGCGACTGGAAGCGGGTGTTTGCGTATGTTTTGCCCGCGATCCCTTCCATTCTTTTTAAATTCAAGTATTGATGGACCTGCTTAACAACGCCTTTGCAGCTTTTGTCATAACCTATAAGAGAGCTAATATTCTTCCGGATACCCTTGCAGCCTTGTTCGGCCAGTCGTTACCACCGGCGCTTATCCTGGTCGTTGACAATAGCCCGGATGACGAAACAAGACGATTGATCGCTGAACGTGCGGATCCACGCGTCGCGTATCACAAGATGGGCTACAATGCCGGGCCGGCCGGAGCCGCCAGGTATGCATTGGAATATTTATCAAACCAGGGCTACAAGTGCGTATACTGGGGCGATGACAACAACGCACCCAAGTTCCAGGATGATTTCGAACGACTGATTAAACTGCACCGGGAAGACACCGGTATCGTCGCGGCAGTCGGACATAAGTTCAATAAATTTTTCGGACGAATCGAACGGTTCAATTCGGCAGAGCTTACCGGAATCCTTGAAGCAGACACCGCCGGGGGCGGTGACTGTATGCTGATCAGCACAACGGTCGTTCGCGAAGGAATTCTTCCCGACGCAAGACTTTTCTTCGGTTTCGAGGAATTGGATTTCTGTATTCGTATACGGGAAAAGGGTTTCCGGATCATTGTTGATGGCGAACGGTTTTACCAATACCGAGCGGTTGCCGGTAATCTCAATAAGAAAGCGAAGGTTCTTAATTTACGGAATTCCCGCATGTACGCGTTGCGTGAGTATTATGGGAAACGCAACCTCATTTATATCTATAAAAAGCACCGGATGTTTGCCGCCCTTTTGAACCTTGTCCTAAAGACCGTTGTGAAATCACTTGCCGGGTTCCGTTATGGCTTCCGCTTCGGTGCTTTGAATATGCGGATGATGTTAACATCCCTGATGCATGGGCTGGTAAGCCGGATGGGTAAGACTTTCGACCTGAGATAGTTGACCGCATGAAGGTAAATTTATCAACCGCTTCAGTATGAGAAAAGTGCTTTATGTGATCGATTCACTTCAAGTGGGAGGTGCAGAACGAAGCATTTTCGAGATATCGTCCGGACTGGAGCGTTACACGCCCGTTGTTTGCCATATTTACCTCAAGGACGCATTAAAGGCCGCGTTCATCGCTGCTGGCGTCCGCGTGATATCGCTTGGCGTCAAGGGCCCATACGATTTTTTTCGGGCTGGCAGAAAATTACTTCGCGTGCTGAAGACGGAGAGACCGGACCTGGTTGTGGGGACACTTCTGCGAACCGAACTTATCTCGCGAATCACTTGCAAATTGGCGGGTATCCCATACGTTGGAACATTTGTCGGTAACCCGTATTCTTCCCATTTATGGACGACGCTCTCGCCCTCCCTGAGGCTGAAGAAGCTTTTCTTTAAAAGGCTAAATATCGCCACGGCCGGACTCTGTTCTGGTTTCATTGCCAACTCTATGGCAATTCGTGCGGCGAATTGTGAAGTCCTGCGTGTCCCCGAAACGAAAGTTCATGTGATCTATCGTGGACGCGATGCGCGGTTTTTCTCGTTTCAAACCCACCGCTTTTCGCCAGAGAAGACCAGGATACTCGCCGTCGGCAGACTCCTGCGCGGAAAGGGCTATGAGGAGCTTGTCCGTGCGTTCGCCCTTTTTGTGCGCCAGCATCGGCAAGCTACTCTTACGATAGCAGGTGAAGGTCCTTATAAAACGGAGCTTGAAAATCTGATCGGGGAACTTTCCCTTCAAGGGAGAGTCGATATGCGCGGCAGCGTCAGCGACATTCCATCCCTGATGCACGCGCACGACCTCCTCGCGTT
>DASPNN010000113.1:0-3760 GCA_035626495.1 Chryseosolibacter sp. | reverse complement strand
TCTTGACTGCCGACTATGGATTTAACATGAAGGAGAATCTGATGATCCGGCTCAACAATACGTCAGCGCCCACCCTGAAAGCCGAGCTGTTGCGATATCCTAACATCAGGAATGCCTCAGCCGTGTCGCATGTTCCGGCGTCGGGGATATCCTATGGCAATGGTTTCAAAAAGGACATTGCAGAAAAAGACTGGCTGAACATCCATTACTTCGTAGTTGATGAAGACTACCTGCAAAATATGGAGATTCAGACGGTGGCGGGCAAATTCTTCCAGGCAGCAAACGGCGCTTCGAATAAGAACTTTGTAGTCCTGAACGAAGAGGCTGTGAAAGTACTGAACTACAAACATCCCGCCGACGCCCTGGGCGAAGAGCTGATCTACCAACCGGATTCAGCAAGGAAGGTCATCATCGGTGTAGTCAGGAACTATAATCACAGCGCTCTCATGAGCAAGATCGAACCGATGGCTTTATTGTATGATCCGGAGCAGGTCAATATTGTCCAGGTACGTTACGAAGGCGATTACGCCGAAGCGGCACAAGTCGTCGAAAAGGCGTGGGCGAAGGTTAACCCCGCCTTGAGATCAGACTATAAGACAGTCGAGGAGGAGATCAAATATTTCTATAGCACGATCTTCGGGGATGTTGTAAACATAGTCGGCGTCATTGCGGGTCTTGCAATTTTGATCTCATGCCTTGGATTGCTTGGCATGGCAACCTACACGATCGAGACCCGTAAAAAAGAAATTTCGATCCGCAAAGTCCTTGGGTCTTCCAACCGGGCGCTGGTGTTGCTGTTGTCAAAAGGATTTTTGATGATCCTGATCATCGCGGCGACAATCGGAATACCCCTGGCTTTTCTCCTGAATAATTTCTGGTTGCAATTTATGGCCTATCGCACCTCGGTCGGGCTCGGAACGATAGCGACGGGCGTGCTGCTTCTGACCGCTCTCGGCGCAGCAACGATCGGCTCACAAACATTGCGGGCTGCATATACCAACCCCGCTGAAAATCTTAAGAACGAATAGGGAATCTTCGGATTTAAAAAGCCAGGCCACCACCTGGTTTTTTCGTTTTTTAGCGATCTGCCGCCTGAGATTTGTCATCGTTACGGATCGACGCGGAAGTAGCGATGGCTTCAGCAGCAACCGCTGCCGTGCTCCACGCGGCCTGAAAGTTAAAGCCTCCCGTTTCGCCATCGATGTTGAGAACCTCGCCCGCAAAGTATAAACCTTTCACCTTCGTACTTTGCATCGTATGGTAATCTACTTCCTTCAGATCAACTCCCCCGCAGGTTACGAACTCTTCTTTGAACGTGGTCTTTCCGTCGATGGCAAATGGACACCGCAGCAACATCTCGACCAGCTTATTGAAGGATTTTTGCGCTAGCTCTGCCCAGATCTTTTCTTCGGGAATACCGGCAAGGTCGCAGAGTCTGGTCCAGAGCCTGCTCGGTAATCCGAACAGGGGCCGCGTCGCGACCTTTTGTTTTCCCTTGGTTTGCGTATGGATTTTCAAGGTGTCTCGAAGGTCGGTTTCCTTCATTTCACCCACCCAGCTTACCAGCGCCGTAAACTTATATTGTATCGAATGGAGGTAAACCGCGGCCCACGCTGAAAGCCGGATGACGGCAGGCCCGCTGAGTCCCCAATGCGTTATCAGTACAGGCCCGGCAGAGCGAAAGGTTGTACCTGCAATTCGGACTTCTGCCTCGGGAACCGCAAGTCCCATCAGGTCGGCAAATATGCGTGATGGATCGTTGAACGTGAAAAGCGAAGGCAGGGGCGGCACAATAGCGACGCCGAGTGACGCGATCCAGTCAAATGACGACAAAGACGGCATCCCGCCGGCGGCGATAAGCACATTGCGTCCGCGCAATACATCTCCACGATGCAGCGTAATTTCGAAAGCGTTGCCACCTGGCTTGATCTGCTTGATTCCATTTGCAATTTCGATTTTGATCTTGTGGGCCAACGCCTCGCGCATGAAGCAGTCGATGATCGTTTGCGAGTCGTCGGTGACAGGAAACATTCTGCCGTCTTCCTCTGCTTTCAGTCTTACTCCTTTTCGCTCGAACCACGAGACAACGTCCTTTACCTGGAATTTCCGGAAAACGTGTTTCAGCAATTTCGCCCCCCGCGGATAGTGTTTAGACAGCTGGATCGGGTCAAAGCAGCTATGCGTCACGTTGCAGCGGCCGCCTCCGGAGATCTTCACCTTGGCAAGCAGCTTGGGTGACTTTTCCACAATGGCGATTCTGAAGCCTGGCTTTACCTCTGCCGCGCGAATAGCCGCAAAAAATCCAGCCGCTCCCCCGCCGGCGACAATCAAGTCATAGATCATATTCCTCAAAAATAAAAGTTACCAACCGATTGCGGCGCCTGGAACGGTTTTTAGATAGATGTCGTGGCTAATAAAATTGGTTCTAAAACGAAAATGGAGAGTTGGGAACGTTATCTGGTTTATTCGATCGGTTTTTTGTCACAGGGATTGTTTGCGGCCCGTCTTATTGTTCAATGGATTCTGTCGGAAAGAGAGGGTAAAGTAGTTTCTCCGGTCATTTTCTGGCAGTTAAGTCTTTTCGCCTCATACCTGTTTATTCTGTATGGCATACTTCAGAACGACTTTGTGATCATTCTCGGACAGGCCCTCGCTTATGTTATTTATGTCCGCAACCTTCAGCTTGAGGGAGCCTGGAGAACTTTTCCGAGGCATTTTAAATACATCTCCATCATTCTACCAGCTGCCACAATAGCCTGGGTATTGCTCGCGGGGATGTCGGGATTCAGCTACCGGACACTGATCCATCCTGTGGTAATGGCGGGTGCGGCCGGGCAGATGTTGTTGAACATAAGGTTCGTTTATCAGTGGTATTATTCCGAAAGGGTCGGGGGGTCACTTTTTCCTGTCGGCTTCTGGTACATGACTACGTTTGGTTCGCTATGCGTTGTGGTCTATGCAATATATTTCTTTGATCCGGTTCTGCTGGCGGCCCAGGGGCTTGGTTTGGTTGCTTCGTTGCGAAATATTCAATTGCATTTTAAAACCAAGGAAGCCGGCTAACTTTACGGGAAATTAAGTGCTTGATACCCGAACTGATTGCTCCGGAAATACAAGCTTTTGTGGCCTCTCACGAAAACGACGATGTCCATGAACTTGTGCTGAAAAACAAGTTTATCCATGGTGTCCCGGCCGCGCTCGTTGTCCGGCAGATCGTCGGACGAAACAAAGCAAAAACAAAGCTGCCATCGTTTTACCGGAACGAAAGGATCGTATATCCGCCATCACTGAGCCTGGAGCAGAGTTCTTCTGAACAAACGGCAGCCCACAAAGCATCGTTCGTGGGGGAAACGATAAGCGAGTCAGTCTGCGGGGTGGGCGCCGATCTAACGGGTGGGTTAGGCGTTGACACTCTATACCTGAGCCGTCTTTTCAAAACATTCCACTTTGTTGAACCCAATGCCGACTTGATCGAAATTGCAAAACATAATCTTCGGGAACTCGGAGCACGCAACGTTGTTTTTCACAATGCGACAGCTGAAACATTCCTGGCCTCCCTTGACCGATCTTTCGATTTTGTCTACGTCGACCCCTCCCGTCGCACGGAAGGTGACAATAGACTTGTCACGCTGGCCGACTGCCAACCCAACATCGTGTCTCTGCAAGACCGCCTCCTTGCGACTGCTCCGAATGTGCTCGTGAAGACATCCCCCTTGCTCGACATCCAGCGCGGCCTGGCGCAGCTGCGCGAGGTCGCGTC
>DASPNN010000112.1:0-4065 GCA_035626495.1 Chryseosolibacter sp. | reverse complement strand
CCCGTCAAGTCAGACGTATACAAAGGCGGGGACGCTTATGACCACAACCAGCGCGATTGCATTGTTGGAATTGGCGGAGGTGCCGCTCTCGATGTGGCGCGGGCGATCGCGTTGCGGATCCACCACCGGGAAGACCTGTTCAAATATGACGACCTCATTGGCGGCGATGTTTATGTGACCAATGACGTTCCGCATTTTATCACAGTGCCCACCACCGCGGGCACTGGCAGCGAGGTTGGGCGAAGCGCCATCATTGCGGATGACGTCACCCACCAAAAAAAAATCCTGTTTTCCCCGAAACTTCTTGCCCGCATCGTGTTTGCAGATCCGGCGCTCACCATGGAATTGCCCGGTTTCGTTACGGCAGCCACGGGGATGGACGCGCTGACTCACAACATGGAAGCGTTTCTGGCGCGTATGCCTCACCCGTTGTGCGAAGGCATTGCGCTGGAGGGCATGTCGCTAATAGCCCAATCGTTAGAAAAAGCGGTGCGCAAGCCCGACCTCGAATCTCGGAGTAAGATGCTGGCCGCCTCGCTGATGGGGGCGGTAGCCTTTCAAAAAGGCCTTGGCGTTGTGCACTCTCTGGCCCATCCATTATCGTCGCTGCTCGATACACACCACGGCCTGGCAAACGCGGTAAATATTCCGTACGGAATGGAATTCAACATCGGCGGATTCGAAGACAAGTTTCGACGGATTGCCCGCACCCTCGACCTCAGGCAAGAGACGGGCGACGCAGTGGTGCAGTATCTTTTCGACCTGAATTCAAAAATTGG
This sequence comes from Chryseosolibacter sp., assembly GCA_035626495.1. Taxonomy (GTDB): domain Bacteria; phylum Bacteroidota; class Bacteroidia; order Cytophagales; family Cyclobacteriaceae; genus Chryseosolibacter. Next base: position 3,286 of record DASPNN010000112.1, on the reverse strand, counting down.
TATCCCTCACAAGCTGCGTGAGATCGGCGTAAAAGACGAACACATCGGCACCCTTGCAGATCTCGCGATCGCGGACTTCGCTCACCCGAATAATCCGAAGCCGGTAACTCGCCAGGATTTTAGATCGTTGTACGAAAAAGCCCTATAGAATGAGCAGGATTGTCATCGGAGTCACCGATTGCAGCAAATACGATGCATACGCCAGCTGGATCGCCCATGGCGATCCGCGGGTGGAAACTGTCAAGATCAGCCACAAAGATGACTCTCTGAAGCTCATCGACAAATGCCAGGCAATTGTCCTGACAGGGGGGGAGGATGTTCATCCGAAGTTTTACAACAAACCGGAATACTACGACTATTGCTACAAGGACGATATCAACGAACAGCGGGATGAGCTCGAGTTCAATGTCCTTGAATACAGCCAGAAACACCGGTTGCCTGTGCTCGGAATCTGCCGCGGACTGCAGGTGGCTAACGTGTTTTTCGGCGGCACGCTCATTCCCGATATTCCCGCATTCGGGAAATTCAACCACTCAAAGCGCAACGGTAAGGATACCTATCATCCGATAGACGTAGACCCGAACAGTGTGTTTCGTCAAGTGGTCGGCACCGACAGCGGCGAGATCAACAGCGCGCACCACCAGAGCGCCGAGATCGTTGCGCCCGCTCTGGTCAGCAACGCACTTTCGCGCGATGGCGTCATCGAAGGACTGGAATGGAAAAACCCCGACGGAAAACCTTTCCTTTTGCTGGTGCAGTGGCACCCGGAGCGGATGGTGGACCAGACCAATCCGTTTGCAATCAACATTCGTAAAGCATTTCTCCGTCATCTTGCAGCCATTGATTAATTGGCCGAGCCGCGAAACTCAAACTGATCTTATGCAAATTATCAACCCGGCCACCGAAGAAATTATCGCCGACATCAAAGAAGATTCCCAGCAAAGCGTCGCGCTCAAGTTTAACTCGCTGCGATCCGGCCAAAAGGAATGGGAACGGATCACGCTTGAAAAACGGATTGAAATCCTGGCGGCATTTTCCGCAATGCTGGGCGACCACGCCGAACGCCTTGCTTCCGTGCTTACCTCGGAAGTGGGCAAGCCGCTGCAACAGTCGCGGAACGAGATCAACGGAGCGCGCATGCGAATACAGTGGATCGTCGAAAATGCAGGCAAATATCTCAGTGACGAGGTAATGAGCTCCGATGAGAAGATGGTGGAGAAAATCGTCTACGAGCCACTCGGCGTGGTGTGTAACATTTCGGCATGGAACTATCCCTACCTTGTTGGGGTGAACGTGTATGTACCCGCGTTGATCGCGGGAAACGCAGTGATGTATAAACCTTCGGAATATGCAACAATGACCGGGCTCGAAGTAGGGAACCTTTTGAAAACGGCGGGCGTGCCGGACAATGTTTTTCAGGTCGCGGCAGGTGGACGGCAAGTCGGAGAACTGTTGCTGGAATTGGCATTTGACGGCTACTTTTTCACAGGCTCATACAAAACAGGAAAGTATATTTATGAGCGTGTCGCGCGGAAGATGGTCCCATGCCAATGCGAGCTGGGAGGCAAAGATCCGATTTACATCGCCGACGATATCGATGACGTCAAATCCGCGGCCGCCGCAACCGCAGACGGGGCGTTCTACAATAATGGCCAGAGTTGTTGTGCCGTGGAGCGAATTTACGTCCACGAAAAAATCTATGACCGCTATGTCGAGGAATTCGTGAAAGAAGTAAAATCGTGGAAGACCGGACTGCCTACGGAGCCAGGAATTTATATCGGACCGCTTACACGCAAGGACCAGATCACCGTTCTGCAACATCAGGTGGACGAGGCCATCAGGGGCGGGGCTCAACTGCTCACTGGCGGGAAACGTAAGGATGGCAAGGGCTACTACTTCGAGCCGACCGTCCTAGTCAACGTCAACCACAACATGTCGGTAATGAAAGAGGAGTCTTTTGGACCGGTGATCGGAATCATGAAGGTCAAAGATGACGACGAAGCCGTGAGGCAAATGCAGGACACTGACTACGGGCTGACCGCGGGCGTCTATAGCAAGAGCCAGGCCCGCGCCGAACGGATCATCAGCCGGATCAATGCGGGAACGGGATATTGGAACTGTTGCGACCGGGTCAGCGCGGCCCTGCCGTGGAGCGGAAGAAATCATTCCGGATTCGGCGCAACGCTATCCCATCACGGCCTCCGCGCATTTACCAAGCCAAAGGGTTATCACCTGAGAAAGCCTTAACAATTTGCGATAGGCACTGCGTTGGTGTCCCGATTTCCGGATTTACCAACGATGCGCTAATTTCGAGGTAACAACACAACCTGAGTCAATGATCCGACTGAAGCAATACCGATTACTTTCTGCCGGTTTGCTCCTGGCCGTTAATGTTCTCGTCGCGTGCGGACCGGATGAACCGAAAATAAAAAACGTCTTGGTGGGCAAGTGGAATATATATGCAATTCAGTCCGCCGGGGAGCCTGCGCCACGTCCAATCTCGCCAACCTATATGCTCGAGTTCGACGCCGGGTATCACTATTTTATCGAATTTGACATCAATCCTTGCGCCGGTGATTTCAATATTTATGACCGGCCGGAAAACCTTTACCTGACACCGCTTGCCTGCCAAAACGTGTGCTGCGATTCGCCGACAGCCGAAGACATAAAACAAATGGTTCGGAGTGCGGATTCGTTTTCGCTGGAAAATGATACGCTCAGGATTATGGGAGACGGAATTTTACATATGAAAAAAATCAACTGACGGGATTGTCCGATCGCGATGCACGGAATTGTTATCCTTCTGCTCATCTCTGCCCTTGTGCTCTATTTCGCGGAGAGAAAAAGTCTCTTTGCCCTCGGTTTGATTCCCTCCATGCGCGGCGTGGGCGAAATCGCGGGAGCATTCCTTTTTGTAGCCGCCCTTTGCACAGCTGTTCAATTGATTGAAGCCTTCGTCGCCTCGGCGGAAATTCGCAGAAATCAGACCGCTTCGAATGAAATCATCCAAATGTTTTGGTGGGATTTCAGGTCCGTATTAACTGAAGAGCTCGTTTTCCGGGGGGCGTTGTTGATCATCCTGATCAACAGGATCGGTATTCAGAGAGCGATTCTGATTTCTGCGTCCGCGTTTGGCGTGTACCATTGGTTTTCATTCGGAATATTCGGCAATGTAATTCCCATGATCTTCGTCTTTATCGGTACCGGACTGATGGGTTACGGCTTTGCACTATCGTTTGCGCGGACTCAAACGATCTGGATGCCAACGGCGCTTCATCTGGGATGG
>DASPNN010000111.1:0-6646 GCA_035626495.1 Chryseosolibacter sp. | reverse complement strand
TTCCGGCGCCGGGTGGTGCCTGAACAATGACGATGGATTTCGCAAGGAGCCCGCTGCGCACGTCTTCGATGATGTCAAGGACCGGAAAGGACATTCGCAAAAGTACGTTGCCATTTCCAATTTCTAATTTTTGACGATTTCAAATTTACATCCGGAGCGTGCACCAACTTCTGCGGGCGCTGGTGGATTCATCGATCAAAGGCCGAACAAATCAGGGCTCAAAAAGAAACAAAAAAATAGGCAACCGGTAAAGGTTGCCTATTGGAATGTGATACACTGACAAGACTATCCTTTCCATCAGCCACGGACTGTTCGTCCGAGGTTTCCGTCACCTAACCCCTCATCTTCGTCTTCATCGGTATCACTGTAGTTCGCAGACTCAATCGTATCCTCGCTAGAACCAGAAACTTCCTCTTGTTGAAGTGTTTCAATATTCCCATCTTCAGATGAATCGGTCTGACTGCTTATGTTTTCCAGGTCTTCATCCTCCCGGCTGCGACCGGACGATCCCTGGTATCTTCCGGATGCCGCGGGACTCGAATGACTCCCCTCATCGACCGGATGTTGCGCCTCCTGTCGCTGATCCTTCTCACTTGCAACATCTCGATCTTTCATATTATCCGCTACAAACTTCCTCTCATCCTTACTGGACCTGGTAACATAAGTAACCATTTCCGTCGACGATATAAACAAACTTGTGCCATGATGAATGTCCGGAAGTTTTTGCAAGCGTGCGGATTAATATCTACAAGGAAGTGTTGTGTTATTCATCAGTGCGTAACGGTGCGGCTAGACAAGAAACAGCCCCGGGGTTACCGAGGCCGTCAAAGTTGTTTGGATTAAGGATTGCTTTCCGCATCGCTCTCCTGACGCTGAGTGCCCTGGCTTCTGCCAGTTTCACGCTCGCGGTCGGTGCGGCTTCTGTTTTCGTTTTCATCCTCCTGTTCGCCGACCCTGCTTTGTCCCTGATCTTCTCCCCGGCGACCCAGGTTTTGTTGTTGCTGACCTTTATCGGATCTCATTTCGTCCTGTTGCTGGCCTTTTCCGACCTGCTGCTGGTCGGGACGCATCTGGCCGCTTTGCTCGCGAGACTCATCCTGACCCTGGCGATCGGGGGTTTCCTGATTTCGTCGGTTCTGTTGCTCCATGTCTTTGCCTGGAACGCCGCTATTATCATGACTTTTTCTATTTGGCATAACATTGAATTTTAAGATGAAACATAGATTGTGCAAAGAGTGAATAGAAAAAAATTTATGCCTTTTAATACATCTAATACGATTTCGGTGCATCCGCCGAGTCGATACAAATCGTCGCTGAATCACCGATACCGCGGGTCCGACCGGGACGTCGTTTCAACTCGGTCGGACCTCCCGTGGAGCGGGCGTGGAAAATTAGTAGAACATTAAACACATTTGGGCTGCTCGTCCTGCCGTCTGTATAAACGCCCGGCCTTTCCAGCCGGCGGAGATTGTATTTGGCTGCCTGAATGCCCATATTCGATCGTCTTAAATTACAACCCTATGCATACATCAAGACGACAGTTCCTCAAGTGCTCAGCGGCGCTGGCCGGCGTTTCTCTTTTATCCAAGACAGCTGTTTCAGCAACGGCTGCAGACTGGCTGGTTGGCGTCCAGCTTTATTCAATCCGGGATGACATGAAGAAGGACCCGCTCGGCAGTTTGAAGGAAGTCGCTGCCATGGGCTACAAGCACGTTGAGCATGCCAATTATGTGAATCGGAAGTTCTACGGATACAGCGCGCAGGAGTTCAGGAAGATCCTCAATGATCTCGGCTTGTCGATGCCCAGCGGCCATACAGTCATGGCAAAAAAGCACTGGGACGAAACGCGTAAAGACTTTACCGACGAGTGGAAGTACACCGTAGAAGACGCTGCCATTCTTGGCCAAAAATATGTGATCAGTCCATGGCTTGAGGACAGTCTGCGCAAGAACTACGATGACCTGGTAAGGTACATGGAGGTCTTCAACAAGTCGGGCGAGCTATGCAAGCGGTCGGGAATGCGTTTCGGCTACCACAACCACGACTTTGAATTCAGCGAGAAGCTTAACGGCGTAACCGTCTACGATATAATCCTGAAGAATACCGACCCGGACCTAGTGATCCAGCAGCTTGACATCGGCAACCTTTACAACGGTGGTGCCAAGGCAATTGAGGTGGTCAAACAATATCCCGGCAGGTTCAAGTCACTTCACGTCAAAGACGAGGTGCAGGCATCGGGTGGCCAGGAAAAGTATGAAAGCACCATACTTGGCAACGGCATTGTCAACGTGAAAGAGGTAATCGACGCATGCCGCAAGACCGGCGGAACCGAGCATTATATCATCGAGCAGGAAGCTTACCAGGGAAAAACGCCGATGGAAAGTATCAAAGAGGACTTAAGACGCATGAGCAGCTGGGGCTATTGAGATTCAGCAAGAGAAAGCCGGACACGAATCCGGCTTTCTTGTTTCAGTCTGTGTGGCATCGGCTACCACTCAATATTGTTCTCGATAAATGAGATCAGGCTTTCAGCCATTTCACGATTTTCCTTCTCACGCGGATGACCTGCTTTGCTCAAGAACGGAAAGAAGTGTGTGTAAACCCTGGGGTCGGCCAGCGATTTGACAGCCGCCGACACATATCCCGGCCATGGTGAATTTTCCTTTACGGCATCCATACACCCAAGCGCACAAATAATATGCGCCTGTGGATAGACATTCCGAAGCTTGATAATAAAGTCCTTATATGCAGCAACAATCTGTTTCTCATCGGGCCGGTGGGCTCCGAAGCGTTGTTTGAACGACTCGTGATCGGGCATATTAATGAGCCATGAATCGTTTTGAAAAAGGTTGACAACGACAACCTGCGGCTGAACTGTTGAAAAATCCCATTTATTTTGCGGATCTTCCGGATCCAGCCGGTCATACATTTCCGGCATCGTCAACGGGAACCAGCTGACGAGGATCCCGATGCCCGACTTCACAGTGCAGTAATAATTGGCATTGAAGTACCGGGCAGTTATGGCCGCATAAGTTGCATAATTGTTCGTGTAAGTGCTGTCTGGCGAGTCTCCGCCAGAGTAGTCTTCGATGGCATATCCTGCCGTAATCGAGTTACCGAAAAATTCGATCGTCCGCGTCCTCGCCGGCTCAGCCTGCAGTAATTCACCGTCAATCTGCAGGCCGTAAAACCATGTTTTACCTTTATCCCATTCCGTCCGTTTCACCAACTCAAGTGTGTGAATGCTGTCCCGGAGGTTTTCGGCCAGCACGTAAGCTGACTTCTGCCTGCCGGTCTTAAAATACTGCAGGCTGTCTTGGTCGATAACAACATTGAAATAATTTTCACCGCGTTCATCGCGGAGATATGCCTTCACACCCGTTCCGCGGAACTTAAACCTGACCGTCGTTCCAGGCCAGAAGATGGTAACGGAATCTTTATTTTGCCGGAGCCGGCCGTTGTAATGGAGGGCTTCGTGGCCAGGTCCGACGGTGGCGACCGGGTGGGGCGTTTGGGGGGCCGCACATGCGAATGGCGAAAGGGTAATCAGGGCTTTCAGGCAAAAACTATTCACGTTCCTTTTTCTTTAGCGGTTTGGAGTACGCACCCGACTTCGCCTTGTTCACAAGGAAGAGTGCGCGTGTGATGCGACTGTCTACGTTCTTGACGCTGTTTACATAATGGCAGAGACTGCGTTGCAAGCCTGGCGTAAATGTTTTCCACAGTGCGAGACCTTCTGGGTCCTGTTGAAGAACGGCATCGAGCTCTTCAGGAATATCGACTTTGTCGCTGACAATGCGAAACTCCACATTCACGATGCTTCCAGGCTTTACTCCAGCCGCTTTGCGCAACGGCCGACTCACAATGAAATGACTTTTACCGTTCTTCCGGTATTGAATGGCCAGCGCAAACGGCACGCCGTTCATGGTTCCTTTCGCGCGAACACGCGCCTGAGGGAGTTTCTTCATGATTGCCGGCGGAATATAAATGACCGTTGATATTAATGTCGCTTCGACTTCCGACAGCGGAGCTTTGAATCTGACAACGGATGCGGGCATATTGGCGGGAGTGTTAAACCTTGCTTCCTTCCTGAACGACGGATAGATCCTCCATCCAAATTAGGCAATCGTCAAGGGAATTAAAAACACGCAGGTCAAACCCATGACTGGATGAAGCGGTTTGTAACCGGTCGTGGTATCGTTCACGCCCAGGTTCGTCCAGGCCGACGACGGCGATCCGTTTTAATCCGCAACGGACCAGCTCGGGTACGATGTTTTGAATAAACCAGAGTTCGTCCTCGTCGGGAATCGAGCCTTGAGCACGGATGTCGGAAATCCATCCGGGTGACTGGTAGATATTCAACGAACTCAGCACGGCGTCAAAAGCCTCGCGATATTCCTGGCTGGTGGCGGCCCTTTTCCATTGAATGAGGACGATGTTAAGGTTTCCATCATAACACAGCTGGACGGCGTCTGTATCATAGAATACCTGCCTTGAGATCTCTTCCGGCTGAGAAAACACGAGGTGGAATGAAGTGCCTTTTTCCGGATCGCTTTGCACGGAGATCGTGGCTCCGAGTGTGTCGAGCTGAGTCTTGACCAAATACAGGCCGAGGCCTTTTCCAGTCACGTGAGAATGAAAACGCTTGTATAACTTGAAAAGATTCTGGCGGTGGTGCTTCAGGTCGATCCCCAGGCCGTTGTCGGATATACTGATTAGCGTCTTATTATCCTCTAGCCGCAATGATGTAACCTGAACTTTAAGCTTGCGGTCGGGGGACTGGTACTTAATGGCGTTGCTGAAGAGGTTATAGAAAATACTTTGGATCATTGGCCGCACGCCAAATACATATGGAGCCGCCGAAAAATCGACCTGAAGATCGTAGACCGTTTTGACATTTTCGCCCAAGAGGCTGGCGGCTTTATTCCACTCATCCTGAAGCATTACTTTTTCCCTGACGCGATAGAGGTCATTGCGGATATCGATGATCAGGCTGAGGTCTTTCAGGATTTCATCAAGTTCCTCACTCGATTTGAGGATCATTTCCTGCAACTCGACTCGCTCACCAACGCTTTCCGACCGATTGAGCAGCCTGGTTAAGCCGAGCATGCGCGCTACCGGGCCCCTCAGATTGTGCGAGACCGTGTACGAGAACTGCAATAGTTCGTTGTTGTGCTTAATGAGCTCTTCATTGGTGCGAACAAGCTCGTAACTCTTTTCTTCTACGAGCGCCTCGAGGGTTTCATTATAGCGTTCAAGGGCTTCCTGCTGCTTGGTAATGACAAGGTTTGCCTGCTCCAGTTTTTCACTGCTGGTAAGCATCTCTTCCTGGTGTTGCAACAATTCTTCGTGCTGCGCCTCGATCTCGTTTTGCTTTTCGATCAGCTGGGAGTTGTGGAGCTGCAGGTCCCGCTCCGAACGCTCGAGAACCGACCGTAGCAGCAAAATGCCGAACAGCAAGACGCTGTAAGTCACCGCGACGATATAGTTCACGTAGTTATAGGAAGGATCGGTAAATCCACGCTGAAAAAAACCCGCTCCAAAAAGCTCGTGAATGGGGTCATAAAAATACAGGAATATCGAGGTCAGGCTAATACAAGTGATCAGCTGGGGCCTTTCTTCAAGGCGGAATACAATTCCAGGCAGGATTGTGGAGGCCATGAGGATAAACCGGGAATCGAAATATGGAACAAGTGTGAGCCCCAGCGTATCCTCAAGTTTAAAAAAAATCGTGATCGTCATGGTGAGCAGTACGGGTGTCAGGCAGAACGTAACCCGTCCCCAGCGATGACTGAAGTACCGGTTGATAAAAGGAATCAGGAGAAACAAAACTGCAACCAGCAATATGTAAGACAAACTGCTAAACCATCCCAGCAAATAATAGTACAACCCGAATATTCCTACAGTGACCCAGCAGAACAGAAATGAAAGAACGTTGCTAATAAAAACCTGGCGTTCATACCTTTTCGGGACGCTATCGGAAGGTCTTAATAAGTGAAGAAGGTCTACCACTACCAGGGGGCATTTGGAAATTCTAGAAAGATAACAGTTGGAACATTCAGAACCAAAAAATGCCCCGACATTCGGCGCTTGTATTGCTGCTTATCTTATTCCCGGGGAGAGGAATTCCAGTCGCGCAAAATTTTTCACCCTCCATTTCTTACGACGAGACAATTTGCCACGCCCATTTTTTTGGTGTGTAAGCATGTACCCAAGTGCACGTAACTGGTCTTTCGGAAAATGGAATCGGTAAGTGGATGAAAATTCATTTTGTTGGCACAACGTTTTTGACCGACGATTACCATGACACGCCTACGTCAACCTAATCAAATAAAAGTGTATGAAATGCAGGGGAGTGCAAGCTCTGTTGATAACAGTACTTGCCGGAATGTTTGTGCCGGGTTTAGCCCAAAAGAATTATTATGTGGTGGTGGGTGCTTTTAGCACAGAGGGGGATGCAAAGAATTTTACGACTTATCTTCCAAGTTTACATGCCGATACCGCGTACTTGATGACCCACAACAACAATGTGGTTCAGTTGTTTGTATTGCGGACAGATAATCAGGATGTAGCTCTTGCTAAGAGCGAACAAATACAGCACAGCCTGGAACAGGTTAGCGACAAGGCATCGGGGTATGAATCGATA
>DASPNN010000110.1:0-2367 GCA_035626495.1 Chryseosolibacter sp. | reverse complement strand
ACGCGCTGGAAGACGACCGGCGCCAGCACAACAGTGAAAATCACGGTATCATAGAAAATGCGGCCGACATCGCTCTGCAACGCAACGCCGGCGAACAAACTCTTTATGAATTCCACCTTGATGACAAAGGTATCACGTTCCATTTTCAGTGGGGGTTCACCCGGCTTGAATCCGCATACGAGCCGAATGGCGACGTATTTATTCCATATGAGAAACTCGCGGCATGGGTTGATCCCGGGGGGCCGCTCTCCTATTTACTTAAAAAATAGCAGCTGACGTCTAATTCATCCGTCAAAAAAAAGTGCCGCATTTAGTAACGGCACTTCTTAAACAATTGTCATTTCACCTTAGCCTGCGGTCCAGGTTCCCTGCTCGTCGATATTACCCTGTTCATCGAAAGATTTCCAGGTGCCATTTCCAGCCGCATCCCAGGTCATCTCGTACCACTTCATATCACCGATGTAGTACACCACGCTGCCAGCCTTGGTCTTCGTGTTGACTGTCAGCACGACATGCATTTCGAACCAATCGCTCTCCATTTCAAACGTAAAAATGTCGCCATTGCGGCTCCAGTTATAGAATGCGAGAAGAAGCGATGGATCTTCGTCGATGAATCCCCAGATGTCGTAAACTTTCATGAATCCGGTGCTTTTATCCTTCTTCTCCTCGGCGTGGATGTACTTCAACCAGTCCGCCGACGTGGAAGTCTTAAAGAAAATTTCCCACGTAAAGTGGTCGGACGTTTGACTGATCTGGTATGCGACACTATACCCCGATTGCTGATCACTCCAGGTATAAACAAGGTATTCACCTGTTGTGCCAGCGGGACGACCATTTGTGGCTGTGATCTTGGTCGTGGATTTCGTCGCGCCCGCCGGGGTTTCGAACATAAGGGTATATTGGCTGATCGCATTGATCGATTCAATCCAGCCAGCCGCCATCTGCGCATAAGGATCCGAAGAGGTTGTCAATGCGGCAGGCGCAACCACCAGTTGTGCGCTACCCGTCAAACTGAGCTCTGCAGATTCAAGAGAGGGTTCAGGCTCGTCATCGGAACAGGAGAAGGCAAAAACTGCCAACGCCATCAAAAGCAATCTTGTGATTTTCATTTGTTAAAATTTGATTTTGAATTTCTGGACTATGTTCGGATTTTTTTGCCCGGATTCGCTGATGCCGAAACTCTGCTGAAACTGTTCAGTACAGGAAGGATTCATACAATGGGGCCTCTTTAAGCCGAAGGTACGGAAAAATCAAAATCCTAATCCGCGGAATTATGTGGTTTATCTTACATAGAGGTCAACTTTCCCTGGTACTAAAAAAGGAGTAACCTCATCGTTCACCAAGGCAACAAGGTAAAACTACGGCTGTCAACAAGGATGTACAGGCCAAGCAGAATCAATACAAATGGCGTAAGCCAATGCCCGTATCTATCAACGCGCGCCCGGACGTAAGGATGTCTCGCTAAATACGTTGCCAGGAAACACCACACGAAAGTCATGACCATGAATATCACGATCATCGTAACTGTGTGGGCCCAAGGCAATGTCGCGAATAGGGGCACGTAGATTCCGATGTTATCGCCACCGTTCGCAAAGGTTACTCCGGCGACAGCAAAGACGTTGTTGCCCGAATTGAGTTCACCATCGGCTATCTGCTCGTCGTTCACGCGCCCATTCAATTGTTGCCAAAGGCCCTTGATGCCTAAACAGACCGGGATCAGGCCGAGAAGCCCGACATAAGTCTCGTCGGGAATGAGTCCGATAAGAGAACCAATCAGGCTGACGGACACCAGTAAAATGATCCCTAAAAATTGTCCCCCGACGACTTCAATGGCTCTAAATCTTTTGTCGCTGAAGAACAGGATAAGAATGAAAATATCGTCGATGTTGGTCGAAGCAAAGGCGATGACACTGGCGACAACAATCTCGAAAATCAAAAAATTTAGAAACAATTAGAAATCATAATCTAAAGAATCCTGTGGTTTATCTTACATCGGAAGTCGAATTATCTTTGGCTAAAATTGACCATTCAATCGCAGGCTCCGCGGATAGCTTTGCGCGATGGTGCAACGACGCTCACTATTTTCGGATGAATGCATTCTTATTGTCGCCAGCTAAAAAGACAATTTGTGTAGAAAAACGACGATGTTAATAAACCGACGGAGTTATGGTGTTTGACGATCTGACCGACGAGATCCAGCGATGAGTTAGAAGGGCTGCAAAGAGCGTTTGTTTCATTCAAATCAAAAGTCGACTCAGCGGTACAGGGCCGGATAAATGAAATCCTTCAGCAATGCATAGCTGTTTTTTTCAATGTCCCACTTATTGTAGTTGCCGGCTGTTGTCACGACTGTCAAGTCGAGGGCGG
>DASPNN010000109.1:0-9435 GCA_035626495.1 Chryseosolibacter sp. | reverse complement strand
CGTTGTCACTCCGTTCGTTATACTGGAGAAATGTTGTGAGGAAAAGCTTGTCAGTAAACGTCAGGTCAAGGCGTGGTCCGACGAGGAAGAACCGGTCACTGCCGTAGCTGCCGGGAAGCGAGATGTCGTTATAGTCGTAACGAATGGACAAACTCCCGAACGGCTGATACCGGTAGTTGAGCTCACCACTGACATTGAACAGGTCACCATTGTAAAAGCCGCCGGCATTGATCTCGATCCCGTAGTTGAAAACCTTACGTGTATCCGAGTTATATTCTACCCCGTACGTGATCCAGGTGTACGACGAGCCATTCGGAAGCGGAGTTGCATCATCTATGAGATCAAAATCGCTCACGAGTTTTTGAAATGTTCTGATTGCGCCGACTTCAAGACGAGATGTGTTTAGAAAATTGATGCCGTATTCGATGCGCAATGTTTGGTCTGTCATCGTCCCATCCGGTGTGACCACCAGGTTCGCTTCCGTTTCGGGACCCATCACGCCGATAGTCCGGCTGTTGGGGTACATTTTGTATTCACCACCGGCAAACGCCACGTGGTATCCCGGATATACGTTCAGCACAGGGACAAATCCCAGCTCCGCATTGAAATTCTGACCAATCGACATTTGTCCGGCGAAAACATTCACTTTCCGTGTCGAATAACCCACGAAAGTGCCGAACGAGTAATTTTCGTCTTCGGCAAAGGGATCCGCAGAGCGGTGGTAATATACGTCGCCGATCCAGCGGTTATCTTTCGAATAGAGGTTAAAGTCCACCCCGTAAACACGGTTGAAATCATTCAAAACGCGCGTGGTGTCGGAACCGGTGATCGTTTCACGAATGACGGATCTGTGGTAATACTTGCCTGAGTCGTACTCGCCAAGTCCGAGCGACTGCTTGTTGACAAAAACGAATGAGAGGTTCGACCGGGAAAAAATCTGGCGTTGTACGACTCCCACTGAAAAATTCTGCGAAGGCAATCCGAGGTTTTCTTTTTTCGCCGTCTGCATATTCATTACTCCGATACGCCAGTCGCGTCCCAGCTTTCCGCTAATGCGTGCGCCGTACAAAATCGGAACGCGTTGAATGGACCCTGTCGAGTCCGAGGTCAGGCCGATACGGCGCGAAAAAAACGGCCGCGATTCCGGGAAGCCGGGCGCGGCAAACAAATCGTTGTTTTCCAAAAAGAATTGGCGTCGTTCGGGAAAACCAAACTCGAATCGGGTGAGGTTGATCACCTGACGATCAACTTCCACCTGCGAAAAATCCGGATTGACGGTCAGGTCGAGGTTGACGGACGGAGTCAACGCTATTTTCGCATCGAAGCCCGCGTTCGCATCCAAATCCGTATCACCTTCGTTTTCCACATCCTTGGCGGCGCCACCGGAGACATATGGGATGATGGAGATGTTTGTTTTGGCGGGGGTGGCCGGCTGTTCCCACTTCAACTTGCCGGTGTAGGCAATCGAAGCGGGAAAGTATTGGATTGGTGTCGCGATCCAGCTGCTGATCTGGTTGCGCTTCACATCGTTCCGCAGGAAAGTAATGTTCCAGTCCTTGAGGTTGTAGCGAATTGACTTGAAGGGGATCGCGATCTCGCAAACCCACCGGTCTGCATGGCGCTCGACTTTCGAATACCACTTATTATCCCAATTACTGTTAAAGCTGTCGTCCGTCGCCCCACCGCCGGAAACAGTCCCCTCGGCCTGAACACCCATGGGTGTGATCATGAAATAGAAACCGTTCGTAAAGTCATTGAACGGATCGATCACCACGCTGATGTTGTCATTGGTTTCCCAGTCAAAATCCCGCCTTAAAGACTGAACAATATCCGGGCGGTTATCGTCATAACAGGTAATGCCTAATAGGAGAAAATGGTCGTCGAAAAGTATCCTTGCCTCCGACTGGTAACGTGGAGCCAGTGTATCGACGGGGTAATTCAAAAAGAAATCGCGGGCCATGTCAGCATCCGCCCAGGCGGGCTCATTCAACTGTCCGTCGATGGCGATTTCACCGCTTGCTTTTCGGATCGTTAACTCCGTGCCAGGCTTGTTCTGGGCGAGCGCACCCATCGCGGCAAAACAGAGGACTACAGTAGCAGAGTTGCGCATACAGTCCGCAAAAATGAAAAAAACGGATTAGCTTTATCGTTATTTTCTTTAAAGCTTGAATAGCGATGAGCAGCGGTTTTTTTCCCACCGTTGTGGCGGAACAAGTTTGGGCTGCCGACGTTCAACGGGCTTGACCTATTATTTCTTCGGCTCCTCGTAATTCTGAAAATTGAAAAGGAATCCCAGGGAAAAGAATTCGCTGATCTGTACGCCGCTATCCTGGTCGTAATCATAGACAAGCACGCCCCCCAAGCCGACGTTGATGAACTTATTCACCTTTGCAATGACGTCCAGGTCGATGCGGTGGTCAATGGTTCGTGGTTCAAACGTTTCATAGTTCGCGTACATCAGGTACCTCCATTTCAAGTTGACATTTGGCATCACTTCCTTATCGAATTCCGCGATAGCCTGAAATGCAAGCCACTCCATCCGCACCGTCTCGGTGGAATCCACACCATACGGTGTAGGGCCGACGCTTGGCGTAAAACGGTGTGAATCGCGCACGATGGTCAAACGTGGGGCGAATGGTGCAAGCCTTACTTTGAAATACGGAACGGGATGGTATTCCAGACCCCATGCCGAGGTGATGAATGCGGGTGCAAAAAAAGCCGATATGAGGTGACTGGTATTGTCATCGTCGTACATGTAGCCCTTGGCAAATTGGGACAACAATGTCAGCGAGGAGAACACCGCCCAATTCTTGTTGATATCATATCCATACTTGGTATCGAAAAAAAGCCGGTCGACTGTTTTGCGGTGTCCCTGGCCTGAATTGTTGACAAATCCGAAAGACAGGTCAAGGTCGCTATCCCATGACCGCCGCCCCTCCTTATAGTTAGCCTGGTAGTTGAACATGGAGTTAAATCCGAAAGAGTTTATGCCGCCAGCCTTCCAGTTGGAGGAAAATGCCGCCTGGTTGAAATTGATAGCGAAATTCAGCTTGCGTTTCCAGATCAAGGTATCGGCCGGAGTGCCCTGTGCTGTGGCAACGATGTGGCAGATCAAAAAAAGACAGGTATGGAGCACTTTCCGTGCAAGAGGATCATTCATAGCTTAAATTTTAAAATTGAACGCCCGAAAGTTGGGGCCGTAAGATACGATCGTTTTGTAACCCGTCAGATGGATCGTCAACGTGAAGATCAGATGTTGTTGAGCTTGATCTCGTCCAGGGCGACCTCTGTGAGAGGTTTGGTGATGAACTTAATAACGTGATTGTTATTAACAATCTTATCGATGTCGCGCTTGTTGTCTGAGCTGGAAAGGATGATCACTTTACACTTGTTTCTGACGATTTCGTTGAATTTTTCGAATTCGTACAGAAAAACAAAACCATCGACGATCGGCATGTTAATATCCAGGAAAATGAGGCTGGGCAGGTTGGCCGCGTTATTTTGATTTTCCCTCAGATAATCCAGAGCTGCTTTTCCCGACCCTTTAACCTCCACGCGCTTGGCAAACTTCGTGATCTCGATGATGCGCTTACTGATAAAATTATCAGTGTCATTATCGTCCACGAGCATGACTAAGTCTATAGTTTTCGTATCAGTTTGCATTAACATTCAGTAGATCGGTAGCACACACGGAAAAACATAAGTCACAAAAATATCCTTTTTTACAAATTTTGGGAATACAGCGCTAAAAATAGCCCATTAGCGAGTAATAAAACTTTCCATAATTGCGGAATTCAGCTATTGGACGGCTTTTATCTTCAATTTTTCACCTACCGACAGGCTAAAGTCCTTTTTTTCGTTCCAATCCATCAAATCTTTGATTGTCACCCCGTATTTGCGGGCGATGCTGTACAAAGTGTCTGATGATTTCACCTCGTGAAGGACTTCTTTGGCGGACACGGGCGATTCCGACGGAACGGCGCCGGAAGAAACCTTCAGGATCTGGCCGATCTTAATACCCTGCTGCAGATCCAGGTTGTTCCATTCTACCAAATCCATCACCCCGACATTGTAAATCTTCGCAATTGCGTATAAAGTCTCTTTCGGCTGAACCACATGTTCGCCATTTACAGGCTGCGGGGCGGTGCTCACAACGATGTGCGCAGTATCTGTTCTAACTTCGATCTGATTTGCCAGCTGTAAGGTTTTCGAGGAATCTGCCACCTCCGTTTGTGCCGAAAAACCGGGAGTAATAGTCCGTTCGCTTGAGGCGACGGGCTGTGGTGTCGGGGGTTCGGTTTTCGCCGGAGAGTTGGTGGGTTCCGAAGGTGTGGCGGACCAGTTTAAGGGCTCCTCGTGAACAACTTCGACGACGCGAGTTACCTGTTTGTCATCCTCTTTCGGTTTCATTGAGGAGAGGTACAAGGTTACGCCCTGTTCTACAAAGCTGGTGTGAAGCCTATTGTATTTCTTCAACTTCTTTAGCTGCACACCATATTTCTGGCTGATAGACCAGAGCGATTCGCCTTTCACCACGGTGTGAAAGTCTTCGACTGCCCGTGCCCGCTTTTTTCCCAGAAAATAAAATCCTCCAGAGACCACCTCGGCGGAATTTGGGATGTCATTCCACTTCAAAAATGCTGAAAGATCCACCCCCGCGCGCGCTGCAATGGCAACCGCATCTTCGCCGGGAAGGGCCTCAATTACGGGAACGCCATTGATTCGCATCTTATTGAATTTCACAATGGGCTTCGGTGCTTCTTTCACCGCTGCGATGGTAGTTCCAGGGCTTGATGCAGTCACGGCAGGAAGTGTTATGCCGGTGGGGAAAGGGACGAGAACATAGTATTTCCGGTCGGCAGGGATCTCATCTGACCGCACCCATTTGTTATAGTTCTTAAGCGCGGTCTCATCGACAGAGAGTTCTCGTGACAGGTCCGAAAGTGTTTTACGGCTTGTATTTTCATACAACGTTAGCTCCGTTTGTCCTTTGCCGTTTACCGCATCCTGAAAGGCGATCTTATAAGCAAGAAACTTTTTAACATACCAGTAAGTCTTGCTTGTGATTTCAGCATGAGTTGCGCCTGCATGGGTATCTGGCTCGCTGTTCATCACGCCCCCGGCTCCCATCTGATACGACTGGAGGGCATAGAGCCAATTATCGAACAGGGTGTTATTCTTTTTGATATAACGCGCCGCCGCGCGTGTCGAGGCAGCGATGTTCATGCGTTCATCGATATCTTTATCCACACGCAGGCCCATTTCCATGGCGGTGAAGTCCTTGAACTGCCAGAATCCAACGGCTTTCGAAACCGATACAGCATCCGCAATCAGCGCGCTTTCCTGCAGCACCAGGTATTTGAAATCATCGGGCACGCCCTCTTCGGCGAATATCTTTTCGATGATCGGGAAATAGGTACGCGCCCGATCGGCTTTGATGTTAAAATGTTTGGGGGATTGTGTAAGCGCGTCGACGTCCTTTTGGATCTCACGCCGGGCTTCGTCACGAATCGTCAGGGTCAGGTTCGCAAAAGACATTTTGTGCGGGACCTCCGGACGCTGCGCTGCTGCATAAAATGAAACAGCAAAAAATAGCGCGGTAAATATCTTCATAGCTAAAAAAATTGTTTTCTCACCGGTCAGACGCTCCTACTGTTTTGTCATCCCTACATCTGCCTTCCCTCATCCCATCTTTCGCATCAACATAATACCGTCGCGTATGGGCAACAGTACGTTTTCCACCCGTTTATCGGCGTGGATCTTTTTATTAAACTCAATGATCGCCCGGGTATCTTTATCCGGGTTTTGGTTCAGCACCTTCCCGCTCCACAATACATTATCTGCCAGGATAAACCCATTCAAATTTACATGTTCTATCACTAAATCGTAGTAGCGGCCGTAATTTTCTTTGTCGGCATCGATAAAAACCAGGTCGAAGTTCCCCTCCAAGGTTGGAATAATTTCAGCAGCGCGGCCGATCCTGTAATCAATCTTCTCAGCAACGCCGGCCTGCGTGAAATATTTTCTGACCTGATCCTCGAGTTCTTCATTGATGTCGATTGTGATGAGCCTGCCGCCAGGCTGCAGGCCTTCGGCCAGGCAAATTGCCGAGTAGCCGGTATAGGTGCCGATCTCCAGGATCGTTTTAGGCTTGATCATTTGGCTGATCATGGAAAGCACACGTCCTTGCAGATGGCCTGACAGCATCCGGGGCATAAGCACCTTGGCGTATGTTTCGCGGTTGATCGTCCTGAGGACTTCGGGCTCATCGGTAGTGTGATGTTCTGCATACCGTTGAAGCCCAGGGTCGATGATATCCATGTTATACAAGAACGGCGTGACCGTTCGACTTGACTGTTTTGTGCTCCGGTTACATGATCAGATAACTCAGGCTGTCCTCGTCAAAGATCTCGCGCGCAATTTTCCGCAATTTTGTCGAGGTCGTCGCATCGATCGTCTGATAAATTTCGTCAAGGGCGGGAATTCTGCCAAGGTCCAGCAAGCTGCGACCCATCATGAGCATCAGGCTGAGATTATTCTCTTCGGCCATCGCCAGCTGTCCTTTGATCTGCTCCTTCGCCGACGCAAGCTGACGGCTTGTGAGTGGTTTATCACAAAACCGGTTCAACTCTTTTTTCACCAGCGAGATACAACGTTCAAGCTGGCGGGGCTCGGTGCCAAAGAATACGGCAAACATGCCGGTATCGGTATAGGGGATATAATGGGCATCGATAGAATAAACAAAGCCGTGCTTCTCGCGAAGGGCCATGTTAAGCCTCGAATTCATCCCGGGACCGCCAAGGATGTTGACCAGCAGAAACAGCGGGATGCGGTTCTCGTGATTGATCGGATAGGCATCACGTCCAATGGCACATTTAGCCTGCTTCACCGACCGTTGAAGAACGGCTTCGTCGGGTCTGTAATAGCTGAACTTCTTCCGCTTGGTCGTCGCTTTTCGGCGGGGGATGGGTTCCAGGTAGTGTCGTGCGATTCGCTCCACCTGCTCGAAGGGGAGATTACCGACGCAGGAGAACACGATCCGGTCGGTACTCAGGTGATTTTTCACAAAATTTACAAAGTCCTTTTTGCGAAATCCTTTGACTGTTTCCGCACGGCCAAGAATATTCATTCCCATCGGATGATTGGCATAGACAACCGCCTCAAACTCGTCCTGCAATGATTCATCAGGACTATCGAGATACATCGCCATCTCTTCCAGGATCACACCGCGCTCTTTGTCGATTTGGTTTTCAGGAAAGATGGAGTTGAACGTAATGTCGGTAAGCACATCGACGGCACGATCGAAATAATGATCTCGCACTGAGGCATAAAAGACAACCTTTTCCTTGTCGGTATAGGCGTTCAGTTCACCGCCGATCGCATCGAGGCTATTGATGATGTGAAAGGATTTCCGCCGTTTCGTTCCTTTGAAAGCCATGTGTTCCCAGAAGTGCGCAATCCCCTGGTTTTCGGGAGACTCATCCCTGCTGCCGATATCGAGGATAAGTCCGCAATGAACGATCTTCGTTGTTGCCAGATGCTGATGCACGACCCTGATACCATTGGACAGCGTAAATATTTTTAAGTTTCTCATCGGCTTGTTACCGTTTTAAGTTAGTATCACCTACGAACACTTTTGCCCGCCCCCGGTCAGCGTCTTGACCGTTCAACGGTCTTTTCGCTATAATTATGAGCTAAATTTAATGGCATAAGGATTGTAATTTTTTTCCATTATGAACACACAAAAAGTCAAAACCTGTTTCACCATAACGTTTACCCAGGAGCAATATGAGCGCGCCCGGAATTATGTTGATGATATGAAAAGGCATCCTAACCGGGTTTACTGGCGTGGAAAAGAGGGTAAATCCGACGAGGAGTTAGTGATAGAACAAATCGCGCACCGAATCCTTTCCGGGTTCTATAACGACGATCCATTAACCGCAGGCCGCCATATCATCCGGATGGACAGCGCCGTAAACGGCAAATAAAGATACCTGATTTTGAGGCTATTACCGCCGGTCCGGAACCTAGATCCGTTCCAAAACTTTTTTTATCAGGTCATCGATGACCCTGTTTGGATCGCGGGAAAACCGGTTTTTTATCCGGTTTGCGATCATTGCATTGACACTGAGTATTTCGTGCCCCAACAGCCGCCCCAGGGCATAGTACCCTGAAGTCTCCATTTCGAAGTTTGTAAGCCAAAAATCCGCTTTTTTATGGTGATATGCATTAAGCTGATCCAGCAGTTTGGGGTATTTTATAGGAATCCTGACAATTCTGCCCTGTGGGCCATAAAAACCCGGGCACGTGACAGTATTTCCGGAAATCATGTCAAAACCAACCTGTTTTTTTAGAGACTCGGACCCTTTGATAACGTACGGCGTAAAAGGCAGGTCAATGTGTTTACGAATGTCTTCGCCGAGTTCCTTTTCCACAGGATCCAGCCGCAAATCATAAAACGTCATCAGGTTGTCCAATCCCACGGCGTATTCCGATACGAGATGAGATCCAACGGGGATCTCCTCCTGCAACGCACCCGAAGTACCAATGCGAATAATCTTCAGTTTCCGCTTTCGTGATTTCGGCTCACGCGTCTTAAGATCAACATTCACGAGCGCATCGAGCTCTGTAAGCAGAATCTCGACGTTGTCGGTGCCAATACCACTGGAGATCACCGTGATCTTTTTCCCCTTGTAATTTCCTGTGTGTGTGATGAACTCGCGCTTGTTCATCTCAAACTCCACCTCGTCAAAATACTTGCTGACCTGGTAGACCCGGCTCGGGTCGCCGACGGTTAGAATAATGTCGGAGATATGCTTTGGATGCAGATTCAAATGATAGACGCTGCCGTCCTTATTCAGGATCAGATCGGTTTCCTGAATGGCCATCCTTACGCGTTTATTTTTTCCGCCGGGTTGCCAAAGACCGTTTCGCCGGCCTTTACCGGACCGATGACAACAGATCCAGCACCGATGCGCGCACCTTTCCCTACCGTTACGCCGGAAACAATTACCGCTCCCGATCCGATAAAGACATCTTCTTCAATCACCGCGCCGGCATTGACCACGCTGCCCGCGCCCACCTGGACATAATCCGAGATCTTTGCCTCCACCCCGATCATGGCTCGCGAATGGATGATGCAATGACTGCCGACCTCGGCACCAGCGCCGATGACAGCCACCCCTATGAAGTTGCCGTGTCCGATCGAGGCTGAGGTCGCGATCACCGCCGATGGGTGAACCGCATTTACTGGTTGCACATGCCGTACTTCCTGCAGCATCCTGACCAGATTTTTCCGCAGTTTGTTCTCATCGGCTGCAACAAAGGCCTCGCACTTTTTGCCGATGAGCTTAAGATACCCATCGTCGTCGGTGCTCCCCAGGATCGTTACACTATCGATCTCCTTGCCATGAAGCTGTTTGTTGTCATCCAGAA
>DASPNN010000108.1:0-4916 GCA_035626495.1 Chryseosolibacter sp. | reverse complement strand
TCAACGAAATCCTGCGCGTGCTCGACAGCCTTCAACTGACGGCCAACTACAGTGTTGCCACCCCGGCCGACTGGAAGCATGGCGAAGACGTGATTATTACCTCCGCCGTAAAGGATGAAGAAATACCGGCAAAGTTCCCGAAAGGCCACAAGCGCATCAAACCGTACCTGCGCACGACGCCTCAGCCCAATATTTAATACCGATCCCCGGCCTGTACCGGGGATTTTTCATTTACACCCCGCCCGGAAATTCCCGCACCTCAGGCACTCTTTTACGCACTTCGCGTTTTCCGGTCGATCCCGAACTGAAGATCTGCGTACTTTCACAAAGGTCATAGCAAGGCCGTCGACCAATGAAAACGGATCCAAACATTACGCTCCAAACCATTGTCATTCTTTTATCTTCACTTCTGTGGGCATGCAATCGCGAACCTTCCGGCATCAGGGTAGCCCAGAAGCCATTAACCGAGGCCGTGTACGCGTCGGGTTTTGTCGTTGCAAAGGAAGAATACGAGATCATTTCACAGGTGGAGGGGTATGTGTCCTCGAAGCTTGTCGAAGACGGGCATGAAGTCGCGAAAGGCGATCCGCTGTACATCATCGATTCCGAACAGCAGAGCGCGCGGAACCGGATTGCGCGTGAAACCTACGAGCTGGCTGCAAAAAATCACGGCGATGATTCACCAGTCCTGGCCGAACTAAAGGCGCTCGTTCAAACTGCCCAAACAAGAATGAAGCACGATTCGGCAAATTTCACGCGTTTTTCCAACCTGATGAAAGAAAACGCGACAACGCGCGCAGAATTTGACCGAATGAAACTCGCTTTCGAAAGCTCGACCGACGAATACATTCTCCAAAAAAGCCGGTATGAGAGAACGAAAAATCAATTGCTTGTCGACCTGCAAAACGCAAGAAATAATCTCATCATCACCAGCGACGAAGCCGGAAAGTATATCGTTCGGTCACAGGTTAACGGGCGTGTATTCATGACCACCAAGGACAACGGTGAGCTTATCCGCCGAAATGAACTGATCGCCGTAGTAGGAAAGAACGACGCCTACTACATCCAGCTCAACGTCGACGAACTCGATGTTCAAAGGGTGAAGGCCGGTCAGGAAGTGCTGGTCAAGATTGACGCGTATGCGGGAAAAGTTTTCCGGGCCAGCGTAAGCAAAGTGTATCCGATGATCGACCGAAAGCAGCAGTCTGTACGGGTGGACGCAGAGCTGCAAGAGTCTTTGCCGGGATTTTTTTCCGGGCTTGCCCTGGAAGCGAACATCATCATCCGGAAGAAAGACAAAGCGATCGTCGTTCCAAAAAACGCGTTGCTGCCGGGTGACTCTGTATTGATTCACACAGGCGACGGCGAAAAAAAGGTGAAGGTTACACCGGGAATAGAGACCCTTGACGAAATAGAAATTGTCGACGGGCTGGATACCAGTCACCTCATCGTCATGTCCGAAAACAAATAAAACCATGCTGGTCTTCGACATCGCCCGGACACACCTGGTTAGCAAACCCAAGCAAACGATCGTCGCCATGATGGGGGTCACATTTGGAATCGGCATGTTCATCGCGATGGTCAGCCTTATGACGGGGCTGAATAATTTTACCGAAGAACTGACCATGACCTCTTCCCCGCACATTCACATCTTCCACGACGTAACACAGGAACGGCCTTCGATCATCGACGAGCTGAATCCCGAAGCATTGAATGTCGTTCATCACCAAAAGCCGAAAGCGGAGACTCCAAAACTCCGCAACGCATCCCGCATCGCATCGATCATCCGCAAAGACGAACGCGTCAGTGGTGTCTCACCATATATTTCGTCCCAGGTCTTTTACAACTACGGGCCGGTACAGCTCAACGGCAACATCCTCGGTGTGGATATCCTCGAAGAAGACAAGCTCTTCGGCCTCAGTGAAAAAATGAAGGAGGGAAAGATCGAAGACCTGAAGGCTAATCACGACGGCATCATCATGGGGCGAGGCCTGGCACGTAAGCTCAACGTCCGATCCGGCGACCGTGTCGTAATCACAACGCCGCAAGGTTACACCATGACACTCAAAGTCGTCGGAATTTTTCAAATGGGGCTGGGCGCCATCGACAACATCCGCAGCTATGCGAACCTGTCGACTGTTCAGACCATTCTCGAGCGGGACCACTTATACATTACAGACATCAATATCAAGCTTTATGACCTTACTCAGGCAAAAGCGATCGCTCCGTCTTTCCAGCAGGTATTCGGATATAAATCAGAAGATTGGGAGACTGCCAATGCGACATTTCTTACTGGAAATATCATACGGAACATTCTTACATACTCTGTGTCGATCACCTTACTGATCGTTGCCGGTTTCGGAATATATAACATCCTCAACATGACCATCCATAATAAAATGAAGGATATCGCGATCCTGAAAGCGATGGGTTTTTCGGGTCGCGATGTGAAATACATTTTCATGATCCAATCACTGATCATCGGACTGGTCGGAAGCATGATGGGACTGCTGATCGGGTACGGCCTATCGTACCTGATTTCGAAAGCGCCGTTCGACGGGGGGGATTTCATAAGCCTGGACCACCTGCCGGTGAATTTCAATCCAAAATACTATGTCATTGGCGTGGTGTTCGGCGTGGTGACCACTGCCCTTGCAGGCTACATGCCATCGCACAAAGCCGCGGGAATCGACCCCATAGAAATCCTTAGAGGACAATAATCCGCTCCCATGGAAACTGTTCTGAGAACTCATAAAATCACAAAATATTTCTACGAGCCTGAAAAATTCCAGGTGTTAAAAGATATCGACCTGACCGTCAACAAGGGCGAGTTTCTTTCACTTGTCGGAAAGTCAGGGTGCGGAAAGTCAACGCTCATGTACGTGCTTTCGACAATGGATACGGACTATGAAGGAGAGCTCGAGATTTCAGGTACTCGGCTGACGGATAAAAACCAGAACGACCTGGCCGCGTTTCGCAACCGGCATATAGGATTTGTGTTTCAGTTTCACTATCTGTTGCCGGAATTCACCGCTTTACAAAACATCATGATTCCGGCGCTGAAGCTGGGCCGGTACTCCCGCGACGAGATCGAAGCACGGGCTTACAAAAAGCTCGAGATGCTCGGAATGAAGGAGCATGCCACAAAGCTATCCGGCAAGCTTTCCGGCGGCCAGCAGCAGCGCGTCGCCATTGCGCGCGCGCTCATCAACGACCCGGACATCATCATGGGAGATGAACCTACAGGCAACCTGGACTCGTATAATACGCATGTTGTATTTGACATTTTCAGGGAGCTCACATCGTCGTATAAACAGACGATCATCGCCGTGACCCACGACGATGAATTTGCGTCAAACTCCGATCGCGTGGTGGAAATGAGCGATGGACGGATCGTCGGGTACAAAAAACAAAGGGAAAATCATTTGTGATCGTAAAATAAACCATAGGGGTAAACGTCTTCTCAAGTGTCTCCCCTTAAATACCACGGCTATGGAAAATCACATCAAACTGAACGCAAACCCAGCGCACAATTCGTATCTACAACTATTCAAGATTGCCCAATTTAATCTCTGGCAGGTGATCAAGGAAGAGCCGCGTTACAGCAAAAGATTCAACCCCAAACACCGCGTGTACCGATCCTCGTGAAAAATCGAAAGAAATTTGCCGTCGTCGGCGCGGGCATCGGCGGCTTGAGCGTCGCCATCGCACTTCAGCGTCGTGGGTTTGATGTTACAGTCGTCGAAAATGCCCCGGCGATCAAAACCCTCGGTGCAGGCCTCGTGCTTGCAGCCAATGCCATCAAGGCCTTCACCACCATTGGGATCAGCAATGACGTATTGCAATCCGGAAAGGCGTTGAAAGCTTTGCGCATAAAAGATCCCCAAGGCAACGTCATTCACGAAACCGATTCTGAAAAACTTTCTGAAAAGCTGGGGCTGGCCAACACGTTTGCCATTCATCGCGCCGACCTGCACGCTGTTTTAATGGCCCGGCTGTCACCTGGTACCGTTCAACTCAACAAAGGGTGTGTCGACTATTGGCATCGGGGTTCGGCGACGGTGCTTGAGTTCCATGACGGATCTTCCCTCTGTGCCGATTACGTGATCGCCTGCGATGGCATTCATTCCGCTTTGAGGAAAAAACTGTTGCCCCACTCCCACCCGCGTTATTCAGGATACACATGCTGGAGAGCGGTAGTTGAAATCGACCCAGGGATTGTGAACATGGAAGAGACGACTGAAACGTGGGGAAAAGGCAAACGCTTCGGAATTGTGCCACTTGCCGGAAACCGGGTTTACTGGTTCGCGTGCGCGAATTCCCCGCCGGGCGACCCGCGCATGCAACAAATGACCGTTGCGGGGTTGCAAGCAATGTTTTCGGATTTTCACGAACCCGTAAGGAACATTTTGTCTCGCACGGCAGACTCTGACCTTATCTGGAGCGATATCCTTGATATCCGGCCAATCGGCCGCTTCGCGTTCGGCAACATCGTGCTTCTGGGCGATGCCGCGCACGCAACCACTCCGAACATGGGACAAGGTGCCTGCATGGCGATTGAAGACGCCGCTGTGCTTGCCAACTGCCTGCAACAATATGAGCCGGAACACGCCTTTTCAGCATTTGAAAAAAAACGGATTGCCCGAACGACGGCAATCGTTAATCAGTCAAGGCGCATTGGCCAGGTTGCTCAACTTGAAAACTCTTTACTGATCGGTCTCAGGAACCTTGCGATGAAAAACACGCCCCGCCGTTTTATCGAAAAACAAGCTAATTTTATCGCCGGCGTTACGCTGGATTAATTGCAAGCCATGCGCATATTAGGCTACACGAACCGACGGCATTTTTTCTTAAGCTATGGTGCGATCCTCGGCATTGCCGTGACGGGGCTTTTCGTCAGAATCTACCGGTTTCAG
>DASPNN010000107.1:0-3138 GCA_035626495.1 Chryseosolibacter sp. | reverse complement strand
CGAACGATGACATCCGACCATGTATAAGGTGATCACATGGATTATCTGCTGCACATTGGCTATCGGGGGCAGCTCAGCATTCGCACAGCCCGATGGACCTGCAAAGGTTCGCGCGCATTGGCAGTCAAAGCAGCGGAAGTTGATCGACGAATACATGTCGTTTCTTTCTATTCCAAACGTTGTCGGCGACACGGTGAACATTGCCAGGAATGCAAAAGTTATCATGCAAATGATGGCGAACCGCGGGATCGGGAATGTCCAGCTGCTGAAAGGCAAAACGCCACACACGCCGCCGGCTGTGTACGGCGAAGTGATTGTCCCTGGCGCGAAGCAAACGCTGATCTTTTACGCACATTACGATGGGCAACCGGTGAATCCTGCCCAATGGGCCGACGGTCTCGAGCCCTTCTCACCCCGGTTGTATTCCGGACCCCTCGCCGCCGGTGGTCAACCAATAGACGTGCCTGCATTCGGAAATTTCCAGGGAGAATGGCGGCTCTATGCCCGGGCGGCATCGGACGACAAGGCGGGAATATTCGCAATTCTGAACGCGTATGAGGCGGTCGCTACTTCCGGATTAAAACTGAATTATAATATCAAATTCTTTTTCGAGGGCGAGGAGGAGGCTGGATCGCCGCATCTTCATGAGATACTCGATTTACACCGCAATTTGCTACAGTCCGACCTTTGGATCATTTGTGACGGGCCCGTTCACCAAACCGGACGAAAAGTCGTTTCGTTTGGCGTACGCGGTGACGCGCACGTAGACATCACAGTCTATGGGCCGAAACGGCCTCTGCACAGCGGGCATTATGGGAATTGGGCCCCGAATCCAGCCCTTATGCTTGCCAGGCTTTTGGCCACCATGAAAGATGAATCCGGAAAAGTTCTCATTGCGGATTTTTATGATGATGTGAAGCCGCTTTCAGATGCGGAACGGGATGCGATTCGAAAAATGCCCGAAATCGAGACGCAGATGAAATCCGAGCTCGGACTTGCTGCCGCTGAAATGAAAGACAGGTCCATTGCAGAATCGGTCAATCTCCCGTCGTTGAATATCAATGGGATCCAGAGCGGCAACGTGGGCAAAATGTCTTCGAACGTGATTCCAACGATTGCCAATGCGGTTCTGGATTTGCGGCTTGTGCCGGGCAATGACTGGAAGCGTCAACAGCAGAAGGTGATCGATCACATTCGTGCGCAGGGTTATTATGTAATTGATCGAGACCCGACGGATCATGAGCGCAAGACTCACGAGAAAATCGCGAAGGTTATCGCAGTCGACAATGGGTATAATGCTCAGCGAACACCGATGACGCTGCCGATCGCTCAAAAAGTCATCGCTGCCGTTCAGTCGACGACTTCGGACGACGTTGTTCTTATCCCAACAAGCGGTGGCTCATTACCCCTTTATTTGTTCGAACAGTACCTGCAGGCAAAAACGATCGCAGTTCCCATTGCCAACCACGACAACAACCAGCACGCGGAAAATGAAAATATTCGTTTATCCAACTTGTTTGCTGGGATTGAAACGATGGCTGCTGTCATGTCGATGAGGTAGTCACTCCAGGCTATAGCGGATCCGCTCGTCGATCTCTATATAGTAACCGGATGTGGTGAGTACACAGATGTCCTTTTTTAGCAATTGTTCAATGATGGGAGAGCAGTCGTCGATCGACACCGCCTGGTGCTTCAAAGTCATCAGCTTCTCCCGGATTCGTTCAGCCCGGGTTTCGTCAACCCGCTGGTTGAACTTGTACTCGACATACTCATTTAAACCATTCAGCAAACGGGTGATCAGTGTTGCGCGATGCTGCGTGACAGCTTCCTGAACTTTGTCTTCCAGATCTTGACGGTTTACGTACTGGATATACCTCACCCCATTGACCGTCCTAAGCCGCTTCATCATGATAACTAATTTAAATAGTTTACAAATATATATAAACTAATTATAATAGTTAACAACCCTGCGATTTTTATCGGCTTGAAGCGGATATCATTTGCGTGGGATGCTGGGCCGCACCTCGATTTTGCTCGGCAGCGTCCGCGGATTCATTTGCAGCAGGTCGATAACGAGTTGGCCGATATCTTTGGGAGCGATCTTCCAGGCGTCGTCCCGACCCGGGTTGCCACTGAAACCTGTGGCCACCGATCCGGGCATGATCGTGCTTACGCGGATTCCCTCTTCGCGCAGGTCGAGCATCACCGCCTGTGAAAACCCGGCCAGGCCAAACTTGCTCGCGTTATAGGCAGATCCTCCGGCGAAGAAGTTCGTGCCGGCAAGACTGCCGATGGTGATGATATATCCTTTCGATGCTCGCAAGGCGGGCACGGCGGCCCGAATACTTAAAAACACACCGGTGAGATTGGTATCGATTGTCTCACGCCATTGCTCAAGGCTCATCTGGTGGACCGGCGCGAAATGCCCGACACCTGCGTTGGCCACGAGCACATCGAGTTGTCCCCATTTTGCAAGCACCGTTTCGACCGCGCGGTTTTGCGACTGCTCGTCACGGACGTCTGCTTCCACGGCGATCGCCCGGCCACCGTCCATGTCATTGAGCAATGCAGCGGCTTTTTCAGCGGCGCTTTTCGTACGGCTTGTCACCGCCACGTTCACCCTCGCTGTCACAAGCGCCTCCGCGATGCCAAAACCGATTCCCTTGCTTCCGCCTGTGATCAGGGCAACTTTATTTTCGATATTTTCCATGCTCGATTGTTTTCTAAAATTGATGGCAGTTCAAGTTGCGGCTTTACGGTATTTTTTCAAATCGTATCCAACGGTATTTTTAAGAACATATCGAGAATTTGTTCACTTAAATAACCGTATTGTGCCATTTAAGATTTCGTCTGCCAACGCAGATCACATCGTGTTTACCCGGCTCAGTTCCGGATGTGGAAGATTTGTTTTTATTTTTGTCGGATCGGTCTTTACAATCATCGGGATATGTCTCATCGCTTTCCTTGACAGCCCGGAGATGCCTGTCTCGGTGTTTCGTTTCCTGTTTCCAGTCTTCGGGTTGATCGCAATATTTGCAGGC
This sequence comes from Chryseosolibacter sp., assembly GCA_035626495.1. Lineage (GTDB taxonomy): Bacteria > Bacteroidota > Bacteroidia > Cytophagales > Cyclobacteriaceae > Chryseosolibacter. The sequence continues at coordinate 97 of DASPNN010000107.1, read as the reverse complement.
ATTAAGCTCCCGGCGCTGGACCGCCGCAATACACCCGACGAAATCGTGTTTGATAACGCAAATGGCCGCGTGGAAATCCGCCAATCCATGTCTGACG
>DASPNN010000106.1:0-4771 GCA_035626495.1 Chryseosolibacter sp. | reverse complement strand
ATTCACCTCCGCCAATGATCGAATCCGAGGCAGGACATTAAAATCCCACTCCTCGGCCGCGATCTGCGCCCGCATTTCCTCGCTGTTAAAGTTCGATAAGGTAACTTGCAAGTCCGTGCCTTCTTTCCGCGGCACGAGTGTGTAACATACATGAATGTAATTTTCCGGATAGCCTTCATTTCCGCCGTGGGGATCGAAAGCGCTGAATTTTAAAACCCGGCCCGGAACCACATCCATGACAACACCATTAAAGACAACGTCCCGTTTCTGGTAATTGCCACGCCAGGTAATGGTACTTCCCTGTTTCCAATCCGAATTCATACGGCAATTAAAAATAGCAAGGTCAAAGTGGTCGGGATGCGTCAATATCTCCCACACTTTCAAAGGGTCCGCGTTCAAGAGCAGACTTCTTGTAACCACCAGATCGTTTCTCATATAACTTTTGTTTTGTTGTGAATGTGATCTTTATGAATGTCAAAATCTCCGTCCGGGCCGCCTGTCGTCCCGTTGATCTGCTCCCGTTCGTCATCGGAAGGTACGTGTGACGGATGCTCGCGACCTGCGGGCGCCCTGCTCGGGCTCATCGCGGATCGCTTATCGTCCGGAAGAATTGTGCTGAGCGCAGCATAAAGCTTGTTGCGGGTGCCCGATACAATTCGCTTCTCACCCCGCATCAGCGCGCAAAATGCATCTTTGGCGACCGTTTGAGGCCTAGCCAGATCATCTTCGCGATACGCAACCGTTTCTTCGGCTCCCGCCTTGTGATAAAAATACGTGTCTGAACCACCCGCCACCAACGTCGTGATCGTCACGTTGGAGTCGCCGACCTCGCGATTGATACTCTCACCTAACGACAGCAGAAATGCCTTTGTGGCTGCATACACGCTCATGTATTGCGTTGGATACTTCGCGAGCACAGCTACCTGCAATATCCGGCCAGCATTATGCGCAAGCATATCGCAGAGGAAGAGCTTCGTGAGGCAAACGACCGAGGTCACATTCAGCTGTATCACATCGATGTCGGTGTCAGATTGGACAAAATTGGTGTGCTCTCCCTGTCCGGCATTGTTAATGAGCACATCAATCGACAGGCCTTTGCTGCTTACCGCTTCATAGATTTCCGAAGCCGCGGCGGGATTAAAGTCTTTAGCCAGCGGCATGACTTCAATCAAAAATGCGCGAGTCAGATAGGCTGTTCGCTCAAGCAAGCGTTGCTCATTACGCGCGACCAGACCCAGGCTATACCTTGCAAACTCATAACCAAATCCGCTCGTCGCTCCAGTTATCAGGACGACCATCGCTTGATCTTTGTGTGGTGAGTCCATAAGTGCGTCGAAAAAAAATCCATGCCTCAAGCCAGCCAAAAGATCCAGCCTGCCGGCACCTGCTGTATCACACCTGACTATGAGCGGTATGCTTTTTATGCATCAGACACGATTAAAAACTACATCATGGAAAAGAGCGGCAAGAAGACTGGTCCCAAAGACAGAAGCTATGTAAATAAGGATCAAAAGCATGAAGTAAAATATGAGAAGAGCCGAAAAACACCAGCCAAACAATTTGGCAGCGGTTCAAAAGGCTCAAAATAATTCCACGCTCACGGGCGGAAATGAAAAAAGGTTATGGAACATCACCATAACCTTTTTTTGTCAGCGGAATTCGTATCTTATTCCATTCCGATCATGATGAAAGCTCCCCAGTATATTGGATCGGGGTATTCGACCCTCAACTCTTTCTTTGCATCGATGAAACTCTGTCGCAGATTTCCGGTGTTAAGCCATTTCTGATAAAATTTCAACATGAGCTTCTGCGTTGCTTCGTCATCAACCTTGAACATGCTCATAATCAAAACTTTTGCGCCGGCAACGAGGAATGCGCGCTGAAGACCATAGACGCCCTCGCCCGCCTGAAGGTCACCCAATCCCGTTTCACAAGCACTCAGCACCACCAGGTCGGTCTGGTCAAGGTTCAGGCTCATAGCCTCATACGCGGTCAGGATGCCACTTTCCATATTATAGTTGAAGTTCGTTTTCTGCAGAAGATCGCCGGCACCTCTCAAGAGCAGGCCAGTTCGCAACAAGGGGTTCTGCGAGAGAACCGCCTGATTTCCTTCGATCTCCTTCTCAAGCGTCATCTGAGTCGAAGGCCGGTAAAGCCCGTGCGTAGCTATGTGGAATATCTTCGGACTATTCATCTCCTTGATCTTCTCTTCGGCCGCCGAGTTGGAAACAAAACCCGTAGTATTCCATCCTTTTTGACGCAACAGGTAGTTGAGCTCATTGATCTCCTTTTCGGTGCCCGGGAGGGCGGAGATATTCCGTGCTCCGTCGGCAGAGGCAACGTAAAACTCAGGGTTTCCAAACATAAAGGCCGTATTGTCCTTTGCCGTACTTGGTGTTTTCACCTTCTTCAAATAAATATCCTTGGTATTGCTGACCAGCACAATGTTACTGTTGTCGATGATGTACCTGCCATCCGGAGTGGGTATTGCCTCGAGGTTGATTTGATTGTAAACCCCGTCCGCAGAGAGGTAAATAGTCGACACCTGTCCAAGTTCATCATTGATGGCCTTCCAATAGACACGATACGAATGGCTGTCCGGGATCTTACTTGTGATGGCATTGCGGTAAAATTTGAAGAACCTCCCCTCCATGTGCTTGCCATCTTTAAGCAGGATAACATGTGGTTTGGAATCGTCGGCTTTCAGATAGAGCACAGCGTAGACAACCGAGTCGGTAAGCGTATGGTTGAAATGACGGTAACGCACCATTTCCATCGCAACTTCGTTGGGCTTCAGGGACTTTCTAACGTCGTCGAATTTCAACCGCTTGTTTTCAACCGATTGACCGAAGAGCTCAGATTTCTCACTGAGGTCTTTTTCAATGCGCTCGACTTCCTGCTGCAGGTTCTCAGTTTCAATTCCGTTTTCTGCGAGCTGTTGCGGGGTCATCGACAATGCGAGCGTAAGCAGCTCCTTTTTCTGTATCCATGAGCTGTACTGCGTTTTCAACGCTTCGTCTGTGCTCTGCATAATGCGTTCACGGATTTTGATCGACGAACTGAGCAACAAGGCCTTGGTTAGCAACTGGTAGTCATAGACCTTTCCGGCGAGGGCAGCTGGGTCTTCACGATTGCTGAATGCCAACGTATTGTAGAATTCAAAATCGTTTCGGATGGTGTTCCAGTATTTAGCCTTTTCACCTTCGCTCAGAGCAGGGAAATAGGTTTTGATAAAGTTTTCATAGTTTCCAAGAGACTCTTCAATCAGCGACTTTGCATCTTTCATCTCACCCTGCATATAGGCTACCTTGCTGAGCTTCGACAAAACTTTAACATATTCAGGGTGTTTGGAGCTGAAGTAGTCCTTATACACGGCCCGGGACCTGTTATAAAACTCTTTCGCGCGCGGATAATTTTTCAATTGGTAGTACACATCGCCGGTGAGCGTGTATATGCTCGCCGCGTTGATATTGTTTTTGCGTCCGGTCTTCGATCTCCAGATACCTTCGGCAACCGTGAGTGAGTTAAATGCAATGTCATACTTGCCTTCGGATATATACAGCACGGCGACGTTTTTCAGGATCTCCGCATATTGCGGGTTGTCTTTCGACAGCTTCTTCTCCATGATATCCCGGGCTTCGAGCATCAGTTTCTCGACGTTCTGCCGGTCATCACCTTTGTAGAATTTAATCAACGCAAGCTGCGAAAGTGATTTGGCGACTTCAATGTGTTGGCGTCCGAACTGCTTTTCCTGGCTCGTCAACGCCTTCGTATAATTGGCTTCGGCTTTTTCGAGATCACCGAGCGTATAATAAATGTCCGCGAGCAGCTTTTGCGTCGGTGCTGTTTTGGTTGAATGCTCGCCGTAAGTTGCCACGGCAATTGCGTTTGCCCGCAACGCAGTCCGTTCCGCTTCGCTGTATTCCGCCCTGGCAAGAAGAATCCGTCCTTCGTTAACCAGCGGGCCGATCAATCTAACAGATTGTTTTCCAAACAGCTTTTCGTACTCGGGAATATACACTTCGAGGAGCTCTTCGGCAGCGCGGTATTTTCCAAGCTGGATGTACAGTGATGACAGTTCTTCGGCAGAGGATAAATCCCCGGCAATCGACACATGTTCTTTACGGATCAGCTTGCTGCTGCGATCCAGGTTATGTTCCGCTTCATCGAACATACCTTTGATCGCCAGAAACTTTGCCTCAGTTTCCAGTGCATGGATGTAATAGGCAACTTTATCATCTTCTTTGCGGAATTCCTCGAGGATTTTCAGGCCGCGCGTAATATTCTCCTCAGCTTTTTCGTAAGCTCCGATTTTGAGGTAAAGCTGGGCCAGGTAATCAAGTTCAATACCAAACGCATAATCGGTGTTTTGGTACTTGCTGTTGGCAATGTCTTTGGCCTTATCCAGTATCTCGGTAGCACGCTTGTAATCGTCGGTGATTTCGAAATACTTACCGAGGTGGTTGAGGATGTTAAGATTGTCTTTATGCCAGGGGCCGATCTCCTTAGCGACAACCTTAAAATAAGCTTCCTCGAAGATTTGTCCGGCCGTGGCGATGTTGTTGGTGTAATCCAGGTAAAAGCAGGCGAGCTTAATGCGGGACAAGTTGTATTCCGGAGAAGTTTCACCATACAATTCCTTCTTGATCTCGATAATCTGCTTGAGGTAATTTTCTGCATTCGTATATTCTTTTTGACTTAATGCAACCTCTGTCAAAAATTCCAGGATCCGTTCTGTTGTCTTGTAGTTCTTCGGGATCGCTTTCGAATT
>DASPNN010000105.1:0-3280 GCA_035626495.1 Chryseosolibacter sp. | reverse complement strand
ACTGACGGTGACCGATCCTCAGATATCCGGATCCGGGCGCCACAGCACCGCGGAGGCAGTCTACGCTGCAGCCGACCTCGAGCGTATGAGCGCGAGGGATTCCGATGGCTCAACATTGACGATCTTCAACGAGCAGGGACAAACACTTTATTCCGGTGAGTGGTCGGAGGACAAGGAGGCGCAGGTAATGCGTCCCGGCGGACTTTATATCTATAGAATCGTGCGCAACGGCATTATCGTGCGATCGGGAAAGATCTTCAAGAAAAGTATTTAAGAACAGTTTACAGGTTTACGCATTTGTGCCGGTTGCTTCCCAGCCGGCACTTGTTTTTATTGCCGCTCGTTCGCGAGATGAATGTTGCGGCTATTCTCGAGAAAAGGCACCTGCTGGGGGATGATGGCCTTCTTCGCCTGACCGAAATCCATCCACGCAGCTTTATCCTGTTCTGGAAACGCCGCCTGTTTGCCGCTTCGAGGCGGCCACTCGATGGTGAATGTGTTTGATTGAATCCCGTCTTCCGGTTCCCATTCCCCAAGAAATGTCCAGGCATGTACAATCTTCCCGCCCCTCTGTTTGATAACACCAATTGGCGCATAGGGGGCACGTGATTTAATTCCCGTCTCTTCCTCGAATTCCCTAATCGCCGCCTGCAGGAGATCTTCGCCCGGCTCAGGGAGGCCTTTCGGAATACTCCATACGCCCGCGTCTTTATTCCGAAAAAAAGGGCCACCCGGGTGGACCAGGAAAAACTGCACATCGTCCTGATGACGACGACACATCAACAATCCGGCTGAGGTCAATACTGCCACGGTGATTATTATAGCTGCATGAAAGTTAACTCAATTCAGCAGTATGTACACTGCCGTTTTACAGAAAACGCCGCTTTGAAAAGAACCATGCCACGCTGGTTAAAATAAAAATATTTTGCTCCTGCTTCGGAGCATTTTGAGAAAAAGCGCTGTTTAATGTCTGATGGAATTTTTGAAAGATCGATGTACCGTTAACGTTTTCGTAAAAAATCGAACGTCTGTTAAATATTTTATACCCGCTTCTTTAAACGTGGTATTTTGCAGGTCCTCGACAGATACCGAAGCCTGGCTTTTTGCCCATTATATTCCGCAATAATTCTATTTTATTTGTGACATGATTCAGCGCGCTTGCGGCCATAAGGCGATGGCCGGTCACAGAATGTCACTGAAACTTTTTTAAGTGAGAAGTTATTTATGAGAAGCTGACGAAATAAGGGACCGATCTGCTGGCCACTTATCAAACCTTAAAGTCACATTAATTTTTTAATTGATTTTCCCAAAACTCTCCGTGGAATCGTCCCTTGAACAGGGCAGGAGCGGACTAAAAATGAGAAGGATGAAACAAAAGTTTTTTTTGACCCTGACAGTTGTTATTACACTCGCTTTTTCAAATGTATTTGCCCAGCAGACAGCTAAGATGTCTCCGAAAGGAACCGGTTTTCTCCAATATCTTCCCGACGGTTATAGCAGCAACACGAATAAGTATCCGATTGTTATTTCTTTGCATGGTATCAAGGAAAAAGGCAACACCCTGACCGACGTTCAGAAGGTAGCCAACGTTGGACTGCCGAAGTACGTCAAGTACGGCGCCAAATATTCGTTCATCCTGATCTCTCCACAGCTCAAGACGACAATGGGCCGCTGGTCCGGCGATTACGTGATGGAGGTTCTCAATTACGTGAAGACTTATTTGCGTGTAGACCCGAACAGAATTTACCTCACTGGCCTCAGCCTTGGCGGTGGCGGCGTATGGAGTGTGTCGACTGCTTATCCGAGCGTGTGGGCGTCGATCCTGCCCATCTGCAGCGGTTATAACCTGACCAGCCTGGCCGCTTCACTCGGAAACAACGATGTTCCTACCTGGGGATTTCATGGCGACGCAGACTCGGTGGTACCGGAATCTGTGACCATCAATATGATCAATGCCATCAACAACTACAAGCCTAACCCCCTCGGCAAGGTGACCATCTTCCCCGGAATGGGCCACGTGATCTGGGACAAAGTTTATAAAGAAACTCCGGCGTTAAGCTGGATGCTGTCACATACAAAAGGTACAACTTCAACAGTGACCCCCACAAATGCCTCTCCTGTTGCAAACGCCGGCGCCGATAAGACTTTGACATTGCCGACAAACAGCACCACCCTCTACGGAGGCGGAACAGATTCCGATGGTTCGATTGCATCCTATGTATGGATCAAGAAATCTGGCGGCGCGGTCACGCTGAGCGGAACCACCAGTAAGGACCTGAGAACCTCTTCTATGGTTGCGGGTACCTACGTGTTTACATTGACCGTGAAGGACAATCAAGGTGCCACAGATACCGATGACGTGACTGTGATTGTGAAATCGTCAACGACAACAAGCAATGTTGCGCCCGTTGTGAACGCGGGATCAGACCGGCTGATCGTGCTGCCCACGAATGCCGCATCGATCACCGCAAGGGCGACCGACAGCGACGGGACGATCGCATCATATTCATGGACCAAAATCGCGGGGCCTTCATGCTCGCTTTACAATGCGACATCTTCGACTTTAAAAGTAACAAACATGGCAGGGGGATCCTACACCTTCCGTGTGACTGTAAAAGATAACAAGGGGGCCGTGGATACCGATGACATCAACATTTACGTTGACAAGGCCCCGGTCGTGTCTGCCGGATCGGACAGAACTGTTTCCCTTCCGATATCTTCCCTGACGTTGTCGGGATCAGCCAGCGACTCTGACGGAACTATTGTCAGCTACCAGTGGTCGAAATACTCTGGCCCGACTTTGAAAATGGTCAACAGCACCACCAGGTCGGCGACCATCAGCAACCTAGTCACCGGAACGTACGTTTTCAAATTTGCCGTGAAGGACGATAAAGGCGCTGTAGGTTATGACTATGTCAAGATCGTGGTCACGGGCTCCACGGCGAGCATCGAGCACATCGAGGACCCGGAAACTGAGCTGGCATTACTTGAATTGCCTCGCTCTGGCGGCGAAGAAGGCGGAGCCCGGGTGGATGCAAAAGCGGTTCCATCAAATGCGCCGGCGCCTCGCAGAATCAAACTAGCAGTGTAAGGTTAATTTTTGGTTTCAAAGAAAGCCCGTCTTCAGGAGGGGCTTTTTTTATGCCGCCGTATGAGCAAATCACCTTCGGCGATTGCACCATACAATTGATAATCGAAAGCGATAATCACACCCTTGTATTTCGCTCCGTTCGAAAGTTGAACAACCAGGGCATGACCCGGTTGAAGAGCGTCGAGCATA
>DASPNN010000104.1:0-2388 GCA_035626495.1 Chryseosolibacter sp. | reverse complement strand
GAATTGCATCTTTGTTCGCACCTACGAACGCGGCGTTGAGGACGAAACCCTTTCATGTGGCACGGGCGTTACTGCCGCTGCGATTGCAGCGTCATTAAGAGGATATCACTCACCGGTCAGGATCAACACCTTGGGCGGTGAACTCACCGTGGAATTCAAGAATGGCCATTCCCCGGCCACACCGGCAGCTGTCAACGGCCATGCCGGCACATTTACGGATGTTTTTCTTATCGGACCTGCCAAATTGGTATTCGAAGGGGATCTGGAACTATAATTGACAACTGGAAAGCTTTATTGTTTTGCCTCTGCGCTTTTGTCCGGAATCGGTTGGGCGTGAACAGCAAACGAATTAAATTTAGGCCCTTTTACGGCAGCCGGATCCCCAAGGGGAACGGTTAGGCAGCCCAACAAACGAATCATTACAGCGAATGTTAAAACTCATTGCAAAGATCTTTGGAACAAAATCTCAGAAGGATATTAAGCGCATCATGCCCCTGGTTGAACAGACCAAACACGAAGGCGTTGCACTGAAGTCCTTATCCAATGATCAACTCAGAAATGAAACCCGCAAAATCCAGGAGTTTATCAACCAGGAGTTAAGCGGGATCGACAATACGCTGGACTCACTTCACAAGCGAATTGCGGATCATCCCGAAATGGAGATGACCGAAAAGGAGGCGGTCTTTGCAGAAATCGACAAGATCGAGCTTGAGCGCAATAAAGAGCTGGAAAAAGTTTTGATCAAGGTCTTGCCGAAGGTTTTCGCGATCGTTCGCGAAACCGCAAGCCGCTTCAAAGAAAACGAATATCTCGAAGTAACCGCGCAGGATTTCGACAGGGTCCTCGCAGCGACACACGAGAACGTTAAGATCAGCGGGGACAAGGCGCAATGGCACAATAAATGGATGGCCGCAGGCAACATGATCACCTGGGACATGGTCCACTACGATGTGCAAATCATCGGAGGGATTGTGCTGCACGAAGGAAAGATCGCAGAGATGGCAACCGGCGAAGGCAAGACACTCGTGGCCACACTGCCGGCATTCCTCAATGCGCTTGCCAAACGCGGAGTACACATCGTCACGGTTAACAACTACCTGGCCACACGCGACTCAGAATGGATGGCGCCGATTTACCAGTTTCACGGACTGACAGTGGATTGTATCGACAAGCATGAACCCAACTCCACGGCCCGCCGCAACGCATACCGTGCCGACATTACCTACGGAACAAATAACGAATTCGGCTTCGACTATCTGCGTGACAATATGGCCCGCGATCCTGAAGAGCTCGTTCAGCGGACGCACCATTATGCGATGGTTGACGAAGTGGACTCTGTGTTGATTGACGAGGCGCGGACCCCATTGATCATTTCCGGCCCGGTGCCCCGCGGAGACCAGCATGAATTTTACGATTTGAAACCCAGAATTTTCAAGCTCGTCGAAGCCCAGAAAAAACTTGTCAACGAGTTTCTGAATAGCGCCAGGAAGCTCATCGCTGAGGGAAATGAAAAGGAAGGAGGACTCAACCTTTACCGCGCTTTCCGGGCGATGCCCAAGCATAAGCCATTGATTAAGTTTCTCAGTGAAACCGGTAACAAAGCGGTTCTTCAGAAGACGGAAAATTATTTCCTCCAGGATAACAAGCGCAACCTTCCCGAGGCCGACAAGCCGCTCTACTTTGTCATTGACGAAAAGGACAACAGTGTCGAACTGACGGAAAAAGGCATCGACCTCATCACCGGAGAAGGTGAGGATCCCAAGTTCTTTATTCTGCCCGAAATCGCCACGGAGATCAACCGAATCGAAAAGGATTCATCGTTGAATGAGCAGGAACAGTTTCATAAGAAGGAAGCGGTGATCCGCGATTATCAGGTAAAGTCACAACGCATCCACAGCGTAAACCAGTTGTTGAAAGCCTATACGTTGTTTGAAAAGGATACGGAGTACATCATCGTCGAAGGTAAGGTGAAGATTGTCGACGAACAGACAGGCCGTGTGCTGGAAGGCCGCCGTTATTCCGACGGACTCCACCAGGCCATCGAGGCGAAGGAAAATGTGAAGGTGGAGGACGCAACGCAGACCTACGCCACCATCACGCTGCAGAATTATTTCCGGATGTATCACAAACTCGCGGGTATGACGGGAACCGCTGAAACCGAAGCCGGCGAGTTGTGGGATATTTATAAGCTGGATGTGGTGGTGATTCCGACCAACAAGCCGGCCGTCCGGAAAGATTATGACGACCTGGTCTACAAAACGGTTCGGGAGAAGTTCAATGCGGCCATCGATCAGATTGTGAAGCTCACGCAAGAAGGGCGACCCGTGCTGGTGGGAACGACTTCCGTAGAGATATCGGAACTCGTTAGCCGGATGCTCCAGATCCGTA
>DASPNN010000103.1:0-3025 GCA_035626495.1 Chryseosolibacter sp. | reverse complement strand
GTTTTTTCGATAAAACATTTTCCCACAGCAGCAGGATGGCCAACGAGATAACCGAGATCAGCAAGGCACCGGGTGTGATGGCTTCCAAAGCGTTGCTGATAAATGTGAATGTGTTTTGGTCTCCGGAACTGAAAGCGACATTTCCCTCGATTTCCTTGTCGTACCCGAGGGCATGGGGTACCTGTTTCAGAATGATAATCAGGCCAATCCCGGTGAGCATACCTTTAATGACCGACGTGGGAAAATAATACGCTATGATGCCGAGCTTCAGGTATCCCATGATCACCTGGATCACACCGGCAAGCACGACGGCAACCAGGAATGCTTCCCATCCGCCCAACGCGCCGATGGCATTCAGTACGATAACGGCCAGACCCGCTGCCGGGCCGCTCACCCCCACTTTGGAGCCGCTTGCCGCCCCGACCACGATACCCCCAACGATACCCGCAATGATCCCCGCAAAAAGCGGCGCCCCGGACGCAAGCGCGATACCAAGGCACAACGGTAACGCTACAAAGAAAACCACCACACTTGAAGGCACATCATGCCTCGCATTCAAAAAGTTTTTCCTGAAATCAATCTTCATACGAATTATGGTTGTAGATCACTTTAATTTCGGCGATTTTCAAAAAAAATACCAAACAGGGAATGGGTCAAGAGATGGGCCGATCTTTATAGGAGCGGCTGAAAAAATTTCTGACAGGTGCGACAATATGACATTTACTAATTCTTAATTGGGGATTTGGAATTGCTGACCTGTCGTTTGCACGTTGTCGAAGTGTTGGTGGTGAGTTAGATCGGATAACCGATAAAGTGCAATCAGTTTCAGCTGTTTGCGAGGCTGGCATTCTTTGTACTCCTTCGCGTCTCGGAGCCCGTTGTGGCGATTGCCCACCATTCTTAAATTCACAAAGTTTAATTCCTGGCCTGGGACAGCCGGCTCATTTTTTTTGCTTTTCGCCGAAAGGGTCTTCGAGGTAGTAGGCGCGGTAGGACCGGCTGTCCACGGTCACTTGCCAGAGAACATCACCCTTGCCGTTGACGACGGCGATGGGACCTCGTGGCTTGGTTGTACAAACCAGGTATTTATCAGAGTCGATCATCGCGGCGCTGGACATCCGGTATGCGGACAACTTCAGGGGAAGCACCGTCTTGATCCTGGTTTCGGCTTTCATTGCTTTTTCGTCGAGCTTAAAGGACAAGACCCGTGAATTCGGCCTGGTCGCTTGGTTGCCATTGTCATAGATCATCAATTCACGATCCTTGTTGAAATGGACACTGTGCTGTGAAATAAAATAATCGTCGGGGTTCATGTCAAAGTCGCCGCCTTTGCCGAGCTTCCACATTATCGAGCCATCCACGGAATTGATTTTCCAGATCTGGTCGAAGTCTTTGAATGACACAACATAGTTGCCATCCGCGTCAATCGTCAGGCTGTTTGCGTGACCCCAGGAGTGTTTAAAATCAAACTTCCCGGTTCTTAGAGAAACCGGATTTGTTTTCTGGAGCAGGTTCCATTCCCAAACCTTTTGCCCGTCGCCGCTCAGAACGAGGATGCCATCCGCACGTACCGCCTGATTTTTTTGGCCACCCAATTTCCGCAGATCCATCCGCACAGAATCCAGCGTTAATGTGACGATCTGGTTTTTTTCATTGAACAGGATGTCGTGATGGATCTTGTTGGGGATATTCAACTGCTCTAAATCCAAATGACGCATTTTGTTTCCGTACAAGTCGACCTCCATGATCTCGGCGGAATCGTAGATAGACAAGACCGATTGCTTGCCGGTCCAGTTGAAACCTCTGCGGACCGCCGTGTCATACTGGTGATACCAAACAAGTTCGCCGCGGTTGTTGAACATCGCATCGGCTCCGGGGGAGGTGGTCTTTCTGACAAGAATGTACCCCGTAAATTGTGTTGTATCGATCAGGTCTTTTTGAATCCGGCAAACGCGGGCAGGTACTTTCCCGGTTGTAAAACTGAAGGCGTCTGTCCGGTCGCTCTCACCTTTTGCGGAGACCGCATAATTGTAGTCGGTCTCTTCCGTCACGTTCAACAATATTATCTCGTGCGTTTTGCCAGTCGACAGGGTCGATGTTTGAACGCTGCCGGGTTGGTTCGTTGGCCAATATTCAATGTAAACTTGAGCGCTATCCGCGGTCTTAAAAGTAATTTTAGGCAGCAACGCGTTTCCGTTGTGGAAACTGACCACAGGAACGTCATCGACGAAGCCTGTACATCCCTGGAACGTGAACGCAGCCAGTGCGAAAACAATAATTAGAATAGGCTTCATGCGATCTTGAGTTTTCTTGCGCTGATCCGGCGGAACAATTCTTCCTGTGGCTCTCTTCTTTTCAATTCCTCCGGATCCGCTTTTGCCAGTATTTGATGTTTCAAAATGTTGTCTTCGATGCGAAATCCCTCAATTTCTTCCGTCGTGAACGGCTCGGCCGGCACATCCGGCCAATAGAGCGGCTTGTAGCCGAGTTTGACCAGCATATTACCCGCCACCCTTTCGAAGATCATCAATTGCTCCTTCGAAAGCTCTCTGAGAAATTTGTCGTGGTTATCGGACATGATCGGCTTGGCGACATTGCGCCACATCCGGCCGGAGTTTGCCGTATTAACGGATTCAGCCGAGTGAAAATAATCCATCGCTTTTTCGGAATATGCAATTCCAAGCTTATCGCATATCGATCGCACCACAGACGCGGCATCGTGAATCAAATCTTCATAGCGCACGGTGATAAATCGCTTCTTATCAACATGTTCTTCTAATTGAAGTGATAATGCCTGTTCTTCCTTCCATTTCTTCGCCAGGAAATAAATGTGTTTTGGACCGACGATCGCCCGCATAAAAGAAAGCGCAACGTCCCGGCCATCCCGGAAGATGTGAATGTAAAACGGTCTTAATCCGGAGTCTTCGATCTCCTTGTAATACGCAATGCTCTCCATACTCTTGCAGCACCAATACCGGGCGTTTTCCTGCGTAGCCTTTTGCTCGTAGATCCTTGTAAACACCTC
>DASPNN010000102.1:0-4723 GCA_035626495.1 Chryseosolibacter sp. | reverse complement strand
TTAAACCTTACTAAAATGAGCAAGAAAAAAGGCGGATTTACAGAGCTTATTTACAAGACCATAATGCCAAAGGTATATGGTATCGGCGCTGCGGTTGTAATTATCGGGGCATTGTTCAAAATTCTACACATGCCTGGTGCGGATGAGATGTTGATGATTGGTTTGTCGGTTGAAGCAGGTATCTTCTTCCTGAGCGCGTTCGAACCACCTCATGCTGAAGTTGATTGGTCAAAAGTATATCCTGAGCTTGCTGAAGAGTATGAAGCTCCGGCTGCTGCTCCCCGTCTTTCTAACAGACAAACCGGTGCGTCGCTCACCCAGCAACTCGATGCTTCTCTCGAGAAAGCGAAGATCGGTCCTGAATTGCTCGACAGCCTCGGAAAAGGGTTGACCAACCTTGCAGAATCTGCCAAGAAGATGTCGAATCTTTCCGATGCCGCCGTTGCGACCAACGACTATGCTAAAAATGTACAATCTGCATCCAAGTCCCTGATGGAGATGAATAAGTCATATGACGTGGCCATCAAGGCTGTATCGTCTATGGCCGACGCTTCTAAGGATGCTGGCGAATACCACACACAGGTACAGAAAGTGACCAAGAACCTGGCCGCGCTGAACTCAGTTTACGAAATGGAGCTCAAGGATGCAGACAGCCACGTGAAGAATATGAACAAGTTCTACGACAGCCTGACAGGTGCTATGCAAGGCCTGACTAAGGTCGGTGAAAACACTGCGAAATTCACTGGCGAACTTGGCAAGCTTACTGATAACCTGACAGCCCTCAACAAAGTTTATGGCAGCATGCTCACTGCTATGAAGGGCTCACAGAACTAATTTTGATTTAACACCAACTTATTCTAATAATAAACGAATATGGCAGGCGGTAAGGAAACACCCAGGCAGAAGATGATCGGGATGATGTACTTGGTACTCACCGCACTTCTTGCCTTGCAGGTTAGTAACGCAGTATTGGAGAAGTTCGCGATTATCGAATCGACACTCACTGAGTTGATTCACGATCAGACATCTCAGAATAATTCAATGTTGCAAGCGGTGATCAAGGAGGCTGGTGAAAGTAACCGACCACAAGTGGTGCATGCAAAGGAAAACGCACAGAAAGTGCGGGACCTCACCCAAACGACCCTTGATAATATCAATAAGCTGAAAGCGAAGTTCCTCGAGGTTTCGGGGTCCAAGGAGATAGATGAAAAGATCATCAACGACCACAGCTCAAAAGTGGCCGCAATGATGATGTCAAAACCGGAGGGTAAAGATTTCGAACAATTGTTGAACAAGTATGTCACCGAGCTTCGTACCCTTACGGGTATGAGCGAGAAGGACTTCCCGACGCTCGCAAAAGCTCCTAAAGACCACGAGCTTTTCAAGAATGACAGCGATCACGCCAACAAGAACTTCCTGACATTTACATTCGAAAACACTCCAGTCATTGCTGCGCTCGCTTCCGTGACGCAGATTCAGACCGAAATCCTCGAGTACGAGACCAAGGCGCTCGACAAATTGCTGAAGGACGCCGGTGTTGGTAAGATCAGCTTCGATAAAATGGTTCCCATGGTGCGCCCGGTGTCTTCCGTGGTCGCAGCCGGTGCAACCTATGAAGCAGACATGTTTATTACAGCGTCGTCTTCTTCGTTCGTTCCTGACATGTTCAAGGATGGACAGAAACTCGAGCTGTTCGACTCACCGGAAGGTGTGAAAATGGGTAAGGTGAAATTCACCGCCCAGGGTGGTGGTTATGACGCAAATGGAATGGCCAAGAAGTCATTCAAAGCAGAGATCCGTATGCCCGATACAACCTTGACCCGGACGATCGAATATTTTGTGGCGCAACCGGTCATCCGCGTAACGACTGGTAACGCTCCGACACTTTATATGAACTGCGGTAACACGGTAAACATTGAAGTCCCAACCCTCGGACCAAGCTATAACCCGGCGTTTAGCTCGCAGGGCGCTGATATCAGAAAAGGTGACAAGCCAGGCAAAGTAACGATTATCCCGAGCCAGAGAAAGATCAGTGTTTCTGTTACAAACAGCGGAACACCGATCGGAAATGTTGCCTTCGATGTCAAAAATATTCCTGAGCCGCGCTTCGTTGCTTATGTAGGCAACACACCGGTGGATCTTAGACAAGGTATTAAGGCCAACCAGCTGAAGAGTCTCCGCATCGTGGTGGAGCCGGACGAAAACTTTAAGGAAGAAGTTCCGAAAGATGCCCGGTATTCCATCAAGAGAATGGATGTCACCTTCGGTAGCGGCGCGAACGCTAAGGGCCAGATGGCTGCCAACAACGGTAGCCCTGACCTCGGACCTTGGTCAACCCAGGCACGCGCAGGCGACAGGGTGGTATTTGTAGTGAGAGACGCTGTAAGAAAGACGTTCACAGACTCTGAAGAGAAGGTGAATATCAAAGGTTCGAACGGTGTAATCTTCATTGAAGTTAAATAACAGAATATGTTCAGAAGGTATTTAAGCGTATTCCTGCTGTCTGTTGGTTCATCCACAGCATTTGCTCAGGCTGAAGTCGAGTCGGCGGAGGTTGAGTCCTCCTATAAGACCGAGATGGAACAACAGTACAACCCTAACTCTCTCAACCCGATCCCTGCTTACGAGCAGCTGTTCAAGATCCGGGTATGGAGAAAGGTGGATTTGATGGAAAGGCAGAACAAGGGATTTTTTGCGAGAAACGGCGAGATCTCCAAGCTCATCATCGATGCCGTTATGTCTGGAGAAATTGTCGACATCTATGCAAGCGATTCGCTGACCACCAAAATCGGCAAGGACGAGTTCATCAGGAGAATGCAGCAGGAGCAGGCCACTGAATACCCGGTATGGAACCCGACGACGGACTTCTATACGGACGATATTGTGACTTATAATGGAAAGAACTATCGCGCGCTCCGCGATAGCAAGGGAGCGAACCCTGAAACATCGACTGATGACTGGGCAGTAACTTCTGAAGGCAAAGCAAGCAACTACCTGGCCAGTGACGTAAGCCAGGTGACCACCGTGGAGGACCTCATCTTCGACAGAAGAAGGTCACGTGTGTATCGCGATCTACAGGCTTTCGAGCTGCAGGTTCCGGGTGATAAGACCAAAACTGGCTTCAATCAGTCACTCGGCTGGTTCAAGTACAAGGATCTTGAAAAACTGTTTAGGGCACATCCTCAAAAAGCTGTCTGGTTTAACAGGCAGAATACAGCGCAAAACAAGAACTTTGCCGATGCGCTTTTGTTAGGCCTGCACCACGGCAGAATCTTCAAGGTCGAGAATCCGGAAGACGAGGACGTTTTCACCCAGTACTCTGCCAACGGCAGACCCTGGCGCGAGGCGGTCTGGGCTACCGAAGAGTGGGAAACCAAGCTCATGGAGATGGAACACAACCTCTGGGAGTTCTAAGTACAAAAAATATAATTGGGGAAAGGAGATAGAAATATCTCCTTTTTTCATTTTATGCCTTTGACAATTTGGGCTTTTTGCCTGCCAACGACCTGCTCAAGCTCCTCGAAGCTGGCAGCCTTGATCTTTTTGACTGATTTAAAGTGCCGCAGGAGCTTTTCTGTTGTCTGTTTGCCAATACCTTTCAATTCCTGGATCTCGGTTTTAAGCTGGCCTTTCGAGCGTTTTTGCCTGTGGAAACTGATCGCAAACCGGTGTGCTTCGTCGCGGATCTGCTGAAGCAGCATCAGTCCAGGCGACTTTTTGTTGATGTGGAGCGGAAACGGATCCTCGGGGTAATAGATCTCCTCGAGCTTTTTCGCAATACCGATTACCGGAACCTTGCCGTATAGCGCGAGGTCGGTCAATGCCTCGCAGGCGCTGCTTAGTTGTCCCTTTCCGCCGTCGACGACGATCAGGTCGGGAAGCTGGGCCTCTTCTTCCAGGATGCGCTTATACCGCCGGCCAACGATCTCTTTCATCGAGGCAAAGTCATTGGGTCCCTCCACGGTCTTTACGTTGAAATGACGGTAATTTTTCTTGTCGGGCTTTCCATTCAGGAACCTGACCATCGACGCAACCGGGGTCGTGCCCTGAAAGTTCGAATTATCGAAACATTCGATCACGAGCGGCAGGCTTTGAAGCTGAAGGTCTTTTTGCAGGATCGTCAATACCTCGAGCTGTTTCGATTTTTTCCCTTCCCGTTGGATCTCTTTGTCTTTTTTGAGTTCGAGCGCATTCCTGACCGACAAGCTGATGAGCTTCTTCTTGTCGCCGATCTTCGGGATGATATTCTCGACCTCCTCGTCAAGCAGGCTCACCGGCACGTTGCTGAGGATCGTGGCGTTGTCGCCAACCCTTAACTCCTGGGCGGCGAAGCTCAGCAATTCCTCTTCCGTCTCGTCCTGTTTTTTCTTGACCTCTACCGATTTTGAAAACACGATTGCGCCTTCCTTGATCTGCAGGTAATTGATGTAGGCGTACTCATTGGTGCTTGTGATCGTCAGCACGTCGATGTCGGTCAGGGCGCGGTTTACGACCAGCGACTTGGTCTGGAACCTTTCAAGGGTATCGAGCTTTTCCTTGTAGCGCTGCGCTTTTTCGAACTGCATCCTCCCCGCCGCCTCCTGCATCTGATCGCGCAGGTACTGGTAGACAATGGATATGTTCCCTTTAAGAATATTCCTCGCCTGCTCGATTTCTTCCTGGTAGTCTTCTTCGGATTGATTACCCACACACGGAGCTTTGCAGTTCCCAATGTGAAACTCAA
>DASPNN010000101.1:0-4241 GCA_035626495.1 Chryseosolibacter sp. | reverse complement strand
GCGAATATGTTTACGATCTTTCGATGAAGCCGGATGGAAAAGAAATGGTTTGGACTCAAGGTGATGAAGTACGGCGTTTCGTATTGATCTGAACTGCGTCACCAGCACAATGCCGTGCTGCAGTCAAAACCAGCCAGCCTTTGGCTACTCCACGCGTCAGTTTCCCTTCCTAGATTTTATTAGCAACTCCTGGTGTTAAAGCTTGCGCTCACAGATCAGGGCTGTAAATTGGTTTGCTTCAACATGGAGGAGCCGACTTATCTATTTTGGCCTCCGCCAACTTTCATTTAATCGTTTTTGGGTCGACAATGACGGTCATCTCCCTGGTAGAATGGTCTTTTCGTGGTCATTTTATGCTGCCAACCCGGCTTGACTGCCCGATCATGTAAGGGTACCACTTAAACAGGCCAGGAAATATTTTTGAATGATGCGTCGACCGTAATTTGTTTTTTTAAACCGCATCTTTTTTTCGATTCCCCGTCTTTAATGCTGAAATACAATACGTCATGCAAGCATTAGAATCACTCCCTGTAGCAGTTGTCGGTGCCGGTCCGGTTGGATTGGCCGCAGCGGCACATCTTGAGTCAAGGGGCATTCCCTTCTTACTTTTTGAGTCGGGCTCAACGGTTGGCGCGAACGTCCTCTCGTGGAAACACATAAGGATTTTTTCTCCGTGGAAATACAACATCGATAAAGCGGCAAGACAGCTGCTGGATCGATCCGGGTGGCGAAGTCCGTCCGACGAGGAATTGCCGACTGGCGG
Organism: Chryseosolibacter sp.; assembly: GCA_035626495.1. Classification (GTDB taxonomy): domain Bacteria; phylum Bacteroidota; class Bacteroidia; order Cytophagales; family Cyclobacteriaceae; genus Chryseosolibacter. The sequence continues at coordinate 3,478 of DASPNN010000101.1, read as the reverse complement.
CGAGCTGCTCGACCAATATCTCAGGCCGCTCTCTGAGCTTCCTGCGATCAAAAGCAATACTTTTCTGAATTCAAGAGTTCTGTCGATTGGCAGAAAGAATATGGACAAGATGAAGACATCCGGCCGGGAGAAGCGTCCTTTTGCGATCCAGGTACTTGTTGAACGGGAAGTAAGACAGTACGAGGCACGCGCTGTCATCGATGCTTCCGGAACATGGAATTCCCCCAATCCCATTGGTTCCGGTGGCGTGTACGCCGTTGGTGAGATCGAAAACAGGGACCGGATATTTTATGGTATCCCCGACATTCTTAATGAACACGCGGACCGTTATAAGAACAAAAGTGTTCTGGTCGTCGGCAGTGGACATTCATCCGTCAACGCCATCCTGGAATTGAATAAGCTGAAAAATCAGTATCCGCGTACTGAAATCAATTGGGTGCTGAGAAAGAAAAGTGTTCGTGATGTTTACGGAGGCCAGGAGAATGATGCGCTGGCGGCGCGCGGCGCATTGGGTACCAGCATCGAAACGCTTGTCAATACAGACCGGGTGGATGTTTATACACCATTCGAAATCCAGCAGATCATTGCACAGGAGGAACGGTTAACGGTGATCGGATTTCAGGGCGACGAGATCTATGCGTTGCCGCCAGTTGATGAAATTATCGCGAACAGCGGGTCGCGGCCCGATTTTTCATTCATCCGGGAGGTGCGTTTGGACATCGATCATGCACTTGAGAGCGTGACGGCGATCGCGGAATTAATCGACCCGAACATCCACAGCTGCGGTACCGTGCGGCCACACGGTGAAAAGGAGCTCCGGCATCCGGAAAAAGATTTTTACATTGCCGGAGCGAAGAGCTACGGGCGCGCGCCGACGTTCCTGATGGCGACTGGCTACGAGCAGGTTCGTTCGATCGTTGCGGCGATTGACGGAGATTTCGAGGCCGCGCTGAACGTAGAGCTCGACCTGCCCGAAACAGGGGTATGCAGCGTGGACTCAGGAGGTGGTTCGTGCTGCGGAGTTTCCTCGAAGCCAAAACCAGAGACAGCAGAGGCTGCCTGTTGTGGATAATCTGAAATCGAACCATATCGGTCTGAGGGCATCGTCGTTTGCCGCGCTGGCCCTTGCCTTTGCAAGTCTCGGCGACGCCTTTCTATACCCTTTTCTCCCCGTAAATTTCAACCTCGTGGGTATCCCGGTTGCGTGGGTCGGATTACTCCTGTCGGTCAACAGATTTGTCCGGATCATATCTAACACCATCATGGTTCACGCATTCGCCAGGTACGGACTTCGGACTGTGATGATCATCGCTGCCCTGACCGCGATTACTTCGACGCTGGGTTACGCTTTGGCGACGGGGTTACTTCTGTGGTTGATATTCAGAATCATGTGGGGCCTCGCTTTTTCGGCAATGCGGATTGGTACGCTGGGTTACGCGCTGCAGCAGCAACGAAAGGGCTTCGCGCTCGGGCTGAGCAGAAGCCTGCAGGAATCCGGCCCCATGCTGTCATTGTTTCTTGCCCCGATCCTTTTAACATCGTTCGATTCGGTCACGATCTTTTATATCCTTGCATCACTCTCCCTTCCAGCTGTGTATTTCGCCTGGAAACTTCCCGTTGCTCAGGATAGGACCCAATCCATCGATAAGCGAAGTTTGCTCCACTGGCCATCGCCATTGAACGCCATTACACTTATTTCAGCGATCATTGTCGATGGGATCGTCGTGGTGGTCCTCGGGGTTTTGTTCCTCCATTACCGGAATGAAGTCTCGCTGATCACTGCAACGACGTTGGCCGCATTCTATCTTGGCTACCGCAGGGTGTGCCTGGTGGTGCTGTCTCCGGCTGGCGGCTGGATTGCCGACAAGGCCGGACTCGACACGGTGTTCAATCTTTCGATGCTTCTCGTGATTGCCGGATTGGTGATCATTCTTTCGGGTTGGATCGGAACGGGAGCGGTAATCGTTTTTACTTTCTATAGCATCAACGCGGCGGTGGCTCCAGGGTCCGCTTCGACCGTTGGGCCCCATGCCCTGGCGGCAGTCGCCGAAAATGCGACATGGCGCGACATTGGCGCCGCGGTTGGTACTCTAATGGGAGGCCTCCTGATCGCGTCTTCCCACATCAGCACCGTCCTGGTAGCCGGCGTTTTTCTCCTCGCATTTCTTCTTTTGCTGCGCCCCGGAACAACACGCAGGTATAGATTTTTTGACTTATGGAATTAACCACAATATACAAGCAGTTTCATTCCGAGCTCCTGGCCTATGTCAGGAGCAAGGTCAGGTCCCGGGAGGATGCCGAGGATATCGTGCAAAATATTTTCATCAAGATTTCCGCTAATATCGATAAGGTCAGAGAACAGGTTAAGTTGAAAGGCTGGATTTTTACTGTTACGCGAAATGCGATCATAGATTATTATCGCCTGGATGCAAATAAGAAGAAGGTGGCGATTACGGATAAGATCGAGGACAACGTTTTTCAGGCCGAGGATTCAGATCCAACTAAGGGATTGGACCGTTGCCTGAACGGTATGATTCGGCTGCTGCCGGAAGAATACCGCGATATCATTATCGATTCGGAGATCTCAGGGATCAGTCAAAAAGACCTGGCTGTCAAATATCGGATGGCGTATCCGTCCATGCGTTCACGGGTTCAGCGGGGCCGCGAACGGCTCAAGCAACTTTTTTACAACTGTTGTTACATTGAAACCGACAAGCTTGGCAATGTGCTCGAAGCGCGTGGTAAGTCGGAGTGCGACGACCCTTGTAATTCCTGCCCCTGAGCAAAGAAACTCCTCACATCCTGCATCATTCGGTTTTCTCGCCGTCTTTATAGGTGAAAAGTTTATGATAAAAATGAAAACAGAAACAATTCCCGTCCTTGGAAAAAGCAAAGCCGCCGAAAAGAAGCAAGAGCCTGCAGCGTCTGCATGCTGCGCTCCGAAGAACAATGCGGCCGCGTGCTGCACGCCGAGTGAAAAACCCGGAGACAATGAAGGCGCATGTTGCGCCCAGCCGGCGGATGGCTCGGCCTGTTGCGACAAGTAACCTGCAGCGAGGCGCTACCCGGGTTTCCAGGTAGCGCCTTGAAGTCAAACGGGTTCGGTCTATTCCACGTACTTTGCCGAAAGCGTGTTCCACTCTGAGACGGCGTCCTCGTAATCTTTCAGGAATGTTTTGTTTTTGAAAAAATTCTGCATCATTCTATAGGCGATCTGTCTTGCGGCCTCGTTGTCGCTTGGATAATGGATGCCCATAATTTCGCGCGAACGCCTGATCTCTTCGGCCAGCCTGATAAAATCCTTTTGCTTTTCCGGGACTACTTCACTCCATGTGAACGCCTGAATGAATGCCCAGAGCGTGTGGCCGCTGGGAAAGGAGGGAGAATTGATCTTCATCAATGGCTGCAATTTCGATTCAAGATGGTAGGGCCGTGGCCTGAAAAGGTTGTACTTGATGGTAAACTCCATGACACGCAT
>DASPNN010000100.1:0-2433 GCA_035626495.1 Chryseosolibacter sp. | reverse complement strand
TTCAGCATCGATCAGGCTCGGCTCATAGGAGTATTCCTCGAGCTCTTCGTCATAAACCTCTACTTCCTCGTAGGCGTTCAAGCGCAGCTCGGCGTTGTTAGTTGACGACCCTTCAGTAGGAAACCTGACAACAATGATGGTTGATGTTCCGGTCTTTACAAAAATCGAATCAACATTGTTCCATTCGTAAATACCTTTATTGCCATCGTAATCAAAAGGTTCAGACCCCCGGATTCGGCCTGAGGTGGTGGATTGGCGGAAGATGCTTCTGAACTGTGCGCCTTTTTTATGGAGGAATGCGCGCACCTTTTTCTGATCGGTCGTTGAGCGACCAAAGGGATCATCCACTGTGGTCAGGTCGGAGAGGGAGGCAAGAGCCTGTACCCCGTCCGCATCGGCGAGGGCCTGCAAATCCTGTGTTGCAGTGGCGTTAAATTCGGCGATTTCCGCTTTGGCGTCCGTTTTTGAAAGACCGGAGGACTCGTCATCGTTACAGGAGCTTAGACACAGCAACAACGCTAACGCGGGGATTAACAGTAATTTTTGCATGGAGATTTCATTGTTTTGTGTGTATAAATTTTGAATTGCATAAAAACGCAAACTGTTGCTTCAAGTTTTATGCCACTTATTTTTATCACCCCGATTAGACGCGGAAAATCCCTAGGTCAGAGTTCCACTGCTCTGCTGAATTTGTTTTTTTAGACTAGTGGATTATTGGTAAATTTTCGCTTTCAATTTAGACCGCTAATGAAGAAAATCACTTTTGCCCTGCTGTTGCCCATCGTGTTGTTTTCATGTGTTTCAAAAAAGAAATATGACGACCTGCTTGCGCAGAAAATAAAAACAGAAGCGGACCTCTCGGATCGCAATGCCGAGGTTGATAAGCTGAACATGCGGGCCAATACGCTGGACGAGGAGGTGAAAAAATTACGCTCCGACACCACCGCCACCGGTATCGAGTTGCGGTCGACGGCTCAAAAGCTGGCGTTACTTGAAAAAGATCACGAGCAGCTCAATACGTATTATAAAAATCTTCTCAGCAATAGTGGAAAGTTGAACCGCGATCTTGCTCAACAGCAGGAACAATTGTTGTCGATTCAGCAAAATCTCGAACGGACCCGAAAGCTGAATGATTCCCTTAGCACGAGCCTTGCCGAACGCGAAAAGAAGGTTCAGGAACTTGAACAGGTTCTTGCCAATAAGGACAAAGCCGTCCAGGATCTTAGAAGTCGCATCAGCAATGCTCTGTTGAACTTCAAAGAAAGTGACATATCGGTCAAAGTTCAGAACGGTAAGGTCTATGTGTCTCTCGCCGAGCAGTTGCTGTTTCAGTCGGGTAGTGTGGAAGTAGATGCGAAAGGAGTGACGGCGCTTCAACAGCTTGCGAAAGCGATCAAAGATCAAAAAGACATCAACATCATGGTTGAAGGCCACACGGACAACGTGCCTATCTCCAAAAGATCTCAATACATGAACGACAATTGGGATCTCAGTGTAATGCGCGCGACTTCCATCACGAGGATATTAACCAAGGCCGGCGTTTCGGCGAATCAGATTACAGCATCAGGAAGGGGAGAATTTGTTCCGCTTGCTAACAATGACACGCCCCAGAACAAGCAGAAAAACCGGCGAACGGAAATTATCATTACACCAAACCTGGACGAGCTTTTCAAGTTACTTGAAACAAATTAACCTATGTACAGGCTGATCTCTATTCTCATCCTTGTTATCGATATCGTAGTGATATTCGACATCCTTCGCAGCAACAAAGACAGTGAAAAGAAAGTTTTATGGATCATCGCGGTGGTGTTGCTTCCCGTCTTGGGTCCGATTCTCTGGTACGTGACGGGGAAAAAATAAAGGGCCTGTACCCGGCCCTTTGTTTTTGAGATCTCTTTCAGATGCCTACCATGATGAAAGCACCCCAATAAAAAGGTTTCTGATATTTTTCTTTAACCTTCTGCTGTGCAACCCTGAACGCCTCGTGCTGCTTGCCCGATTTCATCAGCTCGGAATAAAAGGTGGACATTAACTCCTGGGTCGCATCGTCGTCCACGCTCCATAAGCTCATGACAATGCATTGAGCCCCGGCCAGCTTGAACGCGCGTTGTAATCCGTATACACCTTCTCCATTCTTGACTTCGCCCAGACCGGTTTCGCATGCCGACAGAACAACGAGACGGGTGTTATCCAAATTCAGGTTCATTGCCTCGTACGCAGTCAGAATTCCATCGTCGCCGCGGTCGTTGACAGGCACGCCGCTGACCAGGAAGTTTTCGGATCCCGCAAGGATCAATCCGGATTTCAGCAACGGGTTCGGAACATATTGCCTTGTAGCCATTTCCCCATCCTCTTCATTGCCGAGAAAATAGCCGTGTGTCGCGATATGGAGGTAAGCGGGGCTGCTGACATTCTTGGTGATGTCTTCCGACG
>DASPNN010000099.1:0-3900 GCA_035626495.1 Chryseosolibacter sp. | reverse complement strand
CAGATCGCCGCCATTGTCGTTGGCGCTAAACGGGACCACATCGCCGGTCGCACCGTTCATCCAATGGGGCCACGCTCCGTGGAAACGATCCGCCGTGGTAAGAAAGTCGACAATGGTGGAAAACCGTTCCAGCCCCTCGGTCCTTGTGATAAAACCTCTTTCGATCCCGACGATGATTGCCATCAGGCCAAAGCCTGTGCCTCCGATGGTGACAATATCACCGGAGCTGTTGCGTTCACGGGCCATCCCGCTGACGGGGTGGCCAAAGTCCCAGAAGTATCGAAACGTTCGTTGCTGGACCAAGGTAAGCAGGTCGTCGTCTGCGATGACCGGATATTTTGGTTCTGCGCTTCTAGTCGTATAGAACACCCGGGTTAACGCCGCAAACGTTTCTCCGGCCTGGCCACGTAGGTCGTTCGAGAGCAGCAGCTCATAACGATCCATGTCGCGCAACGCGCTTGTGGATTGCAGCTCAAGGGTGCGGGCGTCTGACGAGAGCGAGAGCTGCAGTCCGGGATTGCCATGTCCAGCGAGCGAGATGTTTCCGGAAGTAATTGTAGACGGATCCAGGGGCGCAGAAAAATTGAAAGAAGCAGAAAAATTCAATGGCACATCCATCACCGTTGCTTCTTCGGTCACTGAATTGCCCGCAATTGCCCATGAAGTTATGTGCAGTGTGCCAGCGACTGTTTGAAAGCCAACCTTGTGGCCATTAAATCTTTCGCCGTTTTTTCCGCGAAGTGAAGGCCTGATCTCGATTTCGTATTGTGTGTTGTTCTCCAGACTGGCAGATGGGTTGATCGAAACAGTTTTATTATTATCAATAAGCGAATGCGTATATGCAACCTGCGATCCAGCGCTTACAAGTTGTATGGAGGCGGCGACCCCAGCTGGATCAAGGGGATGTGAAAACGACACGAGCACATTTTCTTCAACCGGGATACCTTTATTGGCGGGCTGGTCGTCGAGGTCCAGGCTGACCGCTCCAATGGAAATATAGATCAATGCGAGTTTGTCTTCCTCCGGGGGATCACAGGAAACGAGCAAGAGTGCGAGCGGAATGAAAAATGCGACTAAATATTTAAACATTCGTTCTCAAGTGAAAAGGTTTCCGGTTGCCCGGAAACCTTTAACCCAATAAACCCAATTACCCCAACTTACTTGCCTTTTCCCTGCAGAACGACCAGCGCATTCACCTGTTCGGGCGTGAGCGCTTTGCTGTAAATTCTTATTTCATCCATATTTCCCGTCAGCCAGCTTGCCCATGGCTCGGAGCCATGGTTTGACAGCGTGGGTGTGGTCTGGAAATGAACCGTGCCAAACACCATGGGGCCATGCCCATCAAAACTGATCGGACCGTCCCAATTTGTTGTAGCGGTCTTCGCTACCGAGCCATTGATATAATAGGTGAGCACGGAGCTTGAAGCATCATAGGTAAGCGTGTGGTTTGTCCAGCCTCCGAACAGACCCTTGTAATTTTCGACTGTCATCCACGTATCTCCTGTGCCGGAGTTCACGAGGTGAACCACGATCTTGGCCGCGTTGGGATTACTCCCATTTTCGACAAACCAATCGAGGTAACCCCAGAAGTCGTCGGGCCGCGAAATGTTCACCAGCCCCAGGATGCCATCGATTCCGTTGTCGCCATTCGCGTCAACGAAAGTCGGATTGACCCAAAAAGAGATGGTAAAGCTCCCCATCTGGTCGAGCACGTCGGCGGCGTCATAGGTGACGTAAGCTTTGTTTGTAACGTTCAGGCTAAGCGCTTTTCCTTTGAATCCGTTGACAAGCGTAGTACCTGCGTTGGACGCCTCTTCGCCCGTCTTCGTGTCGGTCAGATCCTCGTCGAAAGAAAAGTAGCTGAGAACACTATTGGGCTCGATCTCATCGACAGCGGAGAAACCGCCGATAGTAAATGCAGGCTTGTAGCTGTCGATATCAAATTTCTCATAACAGGCAGTCAGGACAAATGCGATCGCCGTCATGAAGATCAGCGTATATTTTACAGACTTTGTGACCATAAGAACTGAAGTTTAAATATTATTGACTAATACCCAGGGTTCTGCAGCAGGACACCCGCACTGAGGTCAATTTCCGTTTGCGGAATCGGCCATACCTCATTCTTGGCGGCTTGCCAGCCTTTCGGTCCGAAAACCTCCTCGCCCCTCCCTTGCCGGATCACGTCGAAATAGCGATCAAACTCCATAGCGAGTTCCACCCAGCGCTCATGCCAAATGATCTCACGCAGGTCTTCCTTGTCGGTTGTTGTGATATCCGGGAGCACGGCTGGGTTTCCTTCCCTTGCGCGCGCGCGAACCATATTCAGGGAGGTGAGCGCCGCTTGCGTGTTACCCAGTTCGTTGTTTGCTTCCGCATTCATGAGCAACACATCGGCATAACGAAGCACGCGGATATTTTGCTGAGCACCTTCATTATAACCGGACACATAATCACTGAAAGGAACGTAAGACTTTTCGTTGTACATCGGGTTGTCGCCGGAAACGGGGATAGCATCACCTTCCGGAGTCACCTCGCCGCGGAAAATAATTGTCGCATCTCTCCTCGGATCGCCGTCTTCGTACGCATTGGCAAGCGCCGTCGTCGGCACATTAAATCCCCAGCCGCCGCCTACGGAGCCGCGAACGCCTTGTACCTGCGAATACTGCGAGTTCGATGCCGCCGGATTTCCTGGAATGATGGCTGCCTGGATCTCGAAGATAGCCTCGTCCGAGTTTTCATTTTCCACGCGGAAGAGGTCGTAATAATCCGGCACCAGGGAATATCCAAGGCCCATGACCTGGTTAGTGAGGGATAACACGTCGTTCCACTTAGCCTGATACATGGCTACCTTGGCATGCAGCGCAAGCGCAGCGCCTTTCGTTGCCCGGCCAACATCAGACCCTGTGTAGGAAGTCGGCAAGACGGAAGCCGCCTCTGTGAGGTCTTGTTCAATTGCAGCATACACTTCTTCTTTTGTCGCCCGAGGCTGATTGTATTCGTCGGCGCTCTGTGGAACGCTGAGTCGTAACGGAACGCCACCGAATGCCCGGACAAGACGGAAGTATGCATACGCGCGTATGAATTTTGCCTCGGCCAGGTAGCGGGCCTTCAATGCCTGATCCATTTCTATGGCCGGAATATTATCCAGCACCTGGTTCGCCAGGTTGATGGACTGATATTGCCCGCCCCAGAAGTCGGCAATCTGGCCCTCGGTAGACGTCACCGTGAAATTATCGAATGCGTTCAGGAATGTCGCGTCCGAAGGGGAGCTGCCCTTTTCGGCTTCGTCCGACCCAAGGCTCTCGACCGCAATGGCGGCAAACGCGACCTGAGGCCATCCGCGCAGGTTGGCATACATGGCATTGACGGCCTTTGTAGCGTCAGCCTCCGATACCCAGAATTCTTCGGCGGGTTGCTGTCCCTGCGGTTTTACCTCGAGGAATTCGTCGCCACAACCCGTTGTAACAAAAACTGAGGCCACCATGAGGACGCATGCCGTTTTGTTACGAAACAGTTTTTCAAATAATATTTTCATATCCGTTCGATTATAGAATTAGAATGTAACGTTCACACCGAAATTGTAGGTGGCATATAACGGATACACGTTTATGTCAACACCCGCAACGGTTGGGTTACCGCCGACTTCAGGACTGAATCCGCGGTAGCTGAAGAAGTTCAGGGCATTTTGCGCATTTGCGTAAACACGCAACGCGGACATCCTCCACTTGCTGGTGGTAGACGCTGGCAACGTATAGCCTATTTGCGCATTCCGCACTCTGAAATAGCTGCCATCCTCTACGTAAAAAGAGTTGGCGCGGTAATTTTGACCGCCGCCGACATTGGCTGACGGATAGGTGTTAGAGGTTCCTTCGCCATGCCAGCGATTCTCATAAAAGTCGC
>DASPNN010000098.1:0-4494 GCA_035626495.1 Chryseosolibacter sp. | reverse complement strand
AAATTGCTCGAACCGCGCCAGGGCTTTTTCATTCTTAGCATGTACGCCGTTGGCCTTTCGGCCATCGTTGGATTGAATGTCGCTAAAAACTACTTCGACCTCGACGAGGCAGAGTACGGGGAATTTTTCCTGAAATCCCGCCATGGCAGGGACTTGCCAATGGGCACTTTCCTGAGGTTTGCGTTTTGACCGGAATTTCCAATTGCCGCTCGCCGGCCGAATGATGCACGCATTGCCCCCGTCCCAGGCCATAATATCTTTTGATTTCGATCTTCTCCGGCATTTTTGGATTCCCGCTCAGAGAATCATGAAATAAGTCGTACCTTTGCGCCTCAATTAAAATAAGGAATTTCGAGGATTTATGGACGTTAACAAGATCAGGAACATTGCGATCATCGCCCACGTCGACCACGGCAAAACGACCCTGGTTGACAAACTGCTCATGGCCGGTAAGCTATTCAAGGATCATGAGAACCCCGGCGAGCTGATCATGGACAGCAATGACCTGGAAAGAGAGCGGGGTATTACCATTTTGGCCAAAAACGTATCGGTACGGTATAAGGACTACAAGATCAACGTCATCGACACGCCAGGCCACAGCGACTTTGGCGGCGAGGTGGAACGTGTCCTGAACATGGCGGACGGCTGTCTGTTGCTGGTGGATGCATTTGAAGGGCCGATGCCTCAGACGCGTTTCGTGCTTCAAAAAGCATTGCAGCTTGGACTCAAGCCGATTGTCGTCATCAACAAAGTCGACAAGAAAAACTGTACACCCGACGAGGTGCACGAGCAGGTCTTTGATCTGATGTTCCAGCTGGACGCCAGTGAGTACCAGCTCGATTTTCCGACCTACTATGGTTCGGCGAAACAGGGTTGGATGAGCACGGACTGGAGAGAGCCGACCACGAATATCACACCGCTGCTGGATGGTATCATTGAGCACATCCCGGCCCCCCGCGTGGCCGACGGTAATACACAAATGCTGATCACGTCACTGGAGTATTCATCGTACATCGGCCGGGTTGCGATCGGGCGGGTGCACCGCGGCGGGATCCGCTCGGGTCAGCCGATTGCGCTTGTCAAGCGTGACTCTAAAGCGATCGTGAAATCGCGGATAAAGGACCTTTATGTTTTCGAAGGTTTTGAAAAACAAAAAGTCGAAGAGGTCAAGCCGGGCGAAATTGCCGCCCTGGTGGGTCTGGAGGGATTCGAGATTGGCGATACGGTTGCCGATGTCGAAAAGCCGGAAGCCATGAAGACGATTGCCATTGACGAGCCGACGATGAGCATGCTGTTCACGATCAACAATTCGCCGTTTTACGGTAAGGAAGGAAAGTATGTCACGTCACGCCATATCAAAGACCGCCTTGATAAAGAGCTTGAAAAGAACCTGGCGCTTCGCGTTGGCGATACCGGTTCTGCCGATTCGTTTATGGTCTTTGGACGCGGTGTCTTACACCTGTCGGTGTTGATCGAGACCATGCGCAGGGAAGGATATGAGCTCCAGATCGGTCAGCCTCAGGTTATCTACAAAGAGATCAATGGGGTCAAGTCCGAGCCGATGGAAGAACTGACGATCGACCTTCCTGAAACCGACGCTGGTAAAGCGATCGAGACCGTTTCGCAACGCAAAGGCGAAATGACCAATATGGAACCGAAGGGTGACCGGATGGTACTTAAATTCAATATCCCTTCCCGTGGAATCATCGGACTGCGCAACTACCTGCTCAACGTAACCGCTGGTGAAGCAATCGTGACGCACCGTTTTAAGGAATATGCGCCATATAAGGGCGAGATACCGGGCCGTATCAACGGATCGTTGATTGTGATGGAACAGGGAGAAGCGATTGCGTACAGCTTGCACAACCTGCAGGATCGTGGCAAGTTTTTCATTGAGCCTGGCGAACCGGTTTATGAAGGCCAGGTGATCGGCGAACATAGCCGCGGCGGCGATCTGGTTGTGAACGTGACTAAAACTAAGAAACTGACCAACATGCGTGCTACCGGTGCCGATGAAAAGATGCGGATCGCTCCGGCGATCAAATTTTCCCTCGAAGAAGCGCTGGAGTATATCCAAAGTGATGAATATGTCGAGGTTACTCCGAAGTCTATACGCCTGCGCAAGATCTACCTGACGGAAAACGAGAGGAAGCGTTTTTCGAAATCCTGACGCACGGTGGCCGATACATAAAAAAAAGCCTGGGCATTTTGCCCAGGCTTTTTTGTTGATGCGGACGCTCGGTCTATTCCTGCTTTCCGGCAATTTGTTTTGCTTTGGCAAAGTCTCCTGCTTTTACAATGTTGATCTTTTCCGGGTTAAGGTGTTTCTTCATTGCGGCGTTGATCTGTTCCGGCGTGAGGGCGAGAACTTTCTCTTCGAATGTCTTATCCCATTGCAGGTCGCGCTTGAGGAACAGGTAGTGGTTCAAGGTTCCCGCGAGGCTGCCGTCTTGTGACCGGTTTACAGTCCGGCTTTGCGACCAACCCGATTTCGCAGCCGCGATTTCCTCGGCGGTGAATCCTTCCGTGATCACTTTTTGAATCTCTTCCCTGAATGCTGCTTCGAGTTTTTCGGCGTTTTCAGGTGCGTAGATCGCGTAGGCAAAGAAGCTGCCCACTGCATCCAGCGCGCCGGCGTTGAAATTGGAACCGACTCCGTAGCTGATACCTTCTTTCTGACGGATACGCGTCGCAAGGCGAGAGTTCAGGAATCCGCCCCCGAGCATGAAGTTGCCGAGCACGAGCGCGGGGTAATCGATATGGTCGTCGCGGAACTCGAAGTTATACGCCGCGACAAAGAATGCATTTGCTTTATCCGGTGTCTGGAAAGATTCGTTGATCGTGTTGACGACAGCGGCCTTGTTAACCAGCCTGCCATAGGGTTGGGGGCTCTTCCAGCTGCCGAACAATTCGTTGACGAGGTTCTGGATCTCGCCAGCATCAAAATCGCCGACCACCGACATGGTCGCATCAGAAGCTCCGTAGAACGACTTATGGAAAGCTTTAATGTCGTCAAGCTTGATGGCTTTGATATTGGCAACGTCTTCATCAAACGTCGTGATGTAGCGGGGGTCAGTGGCCGGGTAAGGGTTGATATGACGCTGAATATAGGTCATGGCGATCGGCTGTGGTTCGCTGCGCTGCGATTCAATATCGGCGAGCTGCTCGTTTTTAAGTTTCTCGAATTCGTCGGCGGGGAACGCGGGTTCTTTCAATACTTCAGCAACAAGCTTGAGTACTTCCACCAGGTTGGGACGTGTAGTTGTTACGTTGACGACCGCCTGGGTGGCACTGCCGCTGACAAACACGTTTGCTTTCAACCTGTCGAATTCATCTTTGAGCTGCTGGCGCGTGTGTTTGCTGGTACCCCGCATCAGCAACGTGCCGGCGAATTCCGCGGCCGTGGATTTGTTCATCAGCGATTTTTCGTCCCCGAAACGCAACGTAAGACGTGCCTCGACAGACTCACCGCGTGTTTTCTTCGGCAGGAAGGCCAGCCCCATCCCGTTGGGAAGTTTAGAGCGTGTGGTTCGTTTTTCGATGTTCATCGGCGAAGGATCGAATTCTTCACCGGCCGCGATATTCTGGTTGCCCTTGTAGTCCTTCACCAATGCTTCCACATCAGGGGTGGGCGGAATTTCCGCCCGCTCGGGCTTTTCGGTCGGGATGAAAACGCCAACGGTACGGTTATCTGCTTTCAGGTACTGCGCGGCCACGCGCTTTACATCATCAAGTTTAACGTCTTTGATGCGGTCACGGGTCAGGAACAACAACCTCCAGTCGCCGGCTCCGATCGACTCGCTTAACGTCAATCCAATACGCTCGGAAGAATTGAACATCAGCTCGATATTTTTGACCAGCTCGTTCTTAGCGCGGTCTACTTCCTCTTGCGTCGGAGGATTGGCGCCAATGCCATCCAGCGTCTGCAGCATTGTCTGCTTGGCGTCGTCCAGTGATTTTTCTTTCAGGATCTGTGCATAGGTCATCAGCAAACCTGGCTCTTTCCATTGAAAGCTGAATGCGCCCGTAAAGCTCGCCTTCTTTGTATCCACGAGTGCTTTATACAACCTGCCGGAGGGTTGAGATCCCAGTATTCGGGCCAGCACGCTGATCGCTGCATAGTCGGGATGGGAACCAGCCGGAATGTGATAGGCAGTGATCGCAACCTGTACGTCGCCGACACGCTTCAGCACAACGCTGCGCTCGCCATCCTGAGTAGGGTCAACCGTATAGGTCGGGTCGATGGTGCGGGCGGGCTTGGGGATCACGCCAAATTTTTCGTTGATCATCTGCAACGTCTTGGCCTCGTCGATCTTTCCCACTACTGTGAGCACGGCATTGTCGGGCTGATAATACTTCCGGTAAAATGCCTGGAGTTTTTCGATCGGCACGTTTTCGATGTCTGCGCGCGATCCAATGGTGGATTTCCCGTAGTTGTGCCACAGGAATGCTGTTGACTGGACGCGTTCCATCAATACACCGAAAGGATCATTC
>DASPNN010000097.1:0-3139 GCA_035626495.1 Chryseosolibacter sp. | reverse complement strand
CCGGTAAAGTGCGCAATGGCTTCAAACATCGTGTACCTTTTCCAGGGACGTTTAAAATCGATTACATTCTCACCAACCTGCACCTGTGTCTTCCCGTGCATATCGAGCGTCGCCTTTTCGATCATTTCCTCGACCAGGTCCATCATCCAGTAATAGTCCTTATAAGCAACATACAGCTCGATCTGTGTGAATTCAGGATTATGAAAACGCGACATTCCCTCGTTGCGGAAATCCTTCGAAAATTCGTAGACGCCGGGAAAGCCTCCTACTATCAGTCTCTTCAAATATAGCTCGTTGGCGATCCGCAGATACAGGGTCATATCAAGCGCGTTGTGGTGCGTTTTAAAGGGACGCGCTGCGGCACCTCCATATAATGGCTGAAGGATCGGAGTCTCAACCTCGAGGTATCCTTTTTTGTTCAGGTACTCACGCATGGAATTCACCAGTTGCGTGCGCTTCACAAACGTGTCGCGCACCTGGGGATTGACGATCAGGTCGACATACCGTTGACGGTATCTGAGCTCGGGATCGTTGAATTCATCATGTCGAATGGTGTTGCCCTGCTCATCGACCGTTTCTTTTACAATTGGCAGCGGCCGGAGCGACTTCGACAAAACGGTCAGTTTTCGGACATGGACTGAAATTTCACCGGTCTGCGTTTTGAACACAAAGCCCTCAACGCCCACGATATCACCAATGTCGAGAAGTTTCTTGAATACCGTGTTGTACATGGTCTTGTCATCGCCGGGGCAAAGGTCGTCACGTCGCAAATACACCTGAATTCTGCCCGTGTCGTCCTGAAGCTCTGCAAAAGCGGCGGACCCCATGATCCTCCGGCTCATGAGCCGGCCGACAAGGGACACAGATTGATAGTTGTTTTGTTCGGGTGAATAATTCTCAAGAATCTCCCGGGCGGTGGCATTGATGTCATACAAAGCTGCGGGATAAGGGTCGATGCCAAGCTTTTCCAGCTCTTCCCGGCTTTGCCTACGTATAATTTCCTGTTCGCTTAATGCCATAATTCTCTGAATTTCCCGGCAAAAATAATGGAATAAAGCGTTGCGAAAAATTTAGCGGGAATTGCGGCGCCGTTTCAATTCTTTCCGGATCAGCGTAAGCTCGCGACTGCTCTGGCCGGCAACGGACGTGTTTTCTGCTGCGCGCCGGAACAGGTACGGCATGACAGCCTCTACCGGTCCGTAGGGAACATACTTGGCTACCAGATAGCCGCGTTTTGCCAGATTAAATGAGATGTTGTCACTCATCCCGTAAAGCTGGGCGAACCATACACGGGGGTCATTGTTCGCAAGCTGGCGTTCCCGCATCAGCTCTGTCAGGTAGGCATTGCTAAATTCATTGTGAGACCCACACATGACGGACGTAACATCCAGGCGGTCGATGCAAAAAAGCAACGCCTCATTGAAAGCTTTGTCGCATGCTTGCTTGTCAGGCTGGATTGGACTTGCATAGTTCATCGATGCGGCGCGTGCACGCTCTTTTTCCATGTAAGCACCACGAACAAGCTTGGCGCCCAGGCAGTACCCGTCGCCGCGCGCCGCTTCAATTGCGCCCACCAGCTTCCGGTAAGCATCTGTGCGATACAGTTGATAGGTGTTGTAAACGATTGCCCTCTCCCCGTTGTATCGTTTCATCATCTCATAAGCGAGTGCGTCGATCGGGTCCTGTATCCAGGTTTCTTCTGCATCGATCAGTACAGGCACGCCGGCCGCATGAGCAGAAAAACATATGCGGTCGACCCGTTGCCGGAGGCGCTCGAAAGCGCGTTCCTCATGAGCCGATAAGGTATCGCCACGCTGAATCTTTTCGAGTAATTCGAATGAGCCAATGCCTGTCACCTTGAAAACTGAAAAGGGTATGGCTTTCGATTTTCCGGCATTGTCGATCGTTTTGAGCAGCTCCTCCGTCGTCTTATCAAAACCGGTTTCAGACTTCTCGCCCTCGACGGAGTAATCTAGAATGGTACCTACACCGAAACTCCATAGCCTTTCTATCGATTTCCGTGTTTCGTTAATTGTTTCTCCGCCGCAAAAATGTTCAAAAACCGTCTTTTTAATAATGCCTTCTATCGGCAGGCCGATTTTCAACGCAGTCTTCGTTAAGCTGGTTGCCGCTGATGATATCCATGGATGATTCACCAGGGAAAAGATAAAATTGGCTTTTCGAAGCTCGGAATCGGATTTATAAGAGAATGCAATTGAAGTGTCCTCGAAACTGATTCTTGGGTCGGTATCCATAAACAAAATGTGCGCAAATATATAGATTGACCTGTTTCTCACCGAAAACGTTTGCTGAAAGATTATTAATTTATAAATGAGCGGTTTTCATAACTTTCGCGGCTTGTGCTACAAACATGCCTGATAACATAGCCTTTTCCTCGAACCCGGCCGCTGATCTTGCATCGTTTCTCCGGGAAAAAAAATACAGCAAAATCTCGGTTCTGCTCGATACCAAAACGGCCGAGTTTTGCTACCCGGAAATCCAGCATGCGCTCCCTGCCCACCACACGATTACCGTGAAGGACGGTGAAGAGCTTAAAAATCTTCAGACGTGTGAATACATCTGGAAGGCTATGACCGATGCGCAAATGGATCGCCATTCAGTCCTGATCGTTGTCGGCGGCGGGGTGTTGGGCGACATGGGCGGCTTCTGTGCCTCGACATACAAGCGGGGAATCGATTTTATTCTCATTCCCACCACATTGTTGTCCCAGGTGGATGCCAGCATTGGCGGAAAACTTGGGATCGACTTTAACAATTACAAGAATCATATTGGCACATTCCAGGTGCCCGTATTGACAATTCTTTTCAGCGGTTTTCTCACAACCCTCCCCTTCCACGAGACCAGGTCCGGATTTGCTGAAATTGTCAAACATATATTGATTGACGATGCAGCCATGTGGGATCGGCTCAGAATGAAGTCACTCGAAGAACAACCCTGGGATGTTTTAATCCGCCATTCCGTTCAATTCAAATTGCGTGTAGTTACTGAGGATCCGCGTGAAAACGGTCTGCGGAAGATTCTCAATGCAGGCCATACCATCGGACATGCGATTGAAACACACCTCTTGTCGTCGGGACGAAAAATCATGCACGGTGAAGCCGTGGCCGCCGGGCTCATT
>DASPNN010000096.1:0-4143 GCA_035626495.1 Chryseosolibacter sp. | reverse complement strand
GCCGGCTAGGGCTCAGAGCCATCTCAGGACTTCGCCTTCGATCGCTGCTCGCACGCGCTCAAACCCCATCTCAGGATTCGTGTTCGTTGGGGGGAGCTGACAACCCAAACTAGTTGTGTATTCTTTGAGACCCGATGGATCCTTCGATCACGGCCGGCTAGGGCTCAGAGCCATCTCAGGACTTCGCCTTCGATCGCTGCTCGCCGGCGCTCAAACCCGATCTCAGGATTCAGTAGTGTGGGTTAATAATCCGTGCATTGCTCTACGACGCAATCGACGGCACCGGGGGTAAAAATGCGCCGGGAACGAAGCAAAATCTCCGCTCGTCTTAACCACCTGCGCTTACATCAACTCCCAGTATTGACTACATCAGGTATAACTGTAGAAAAAACACCATGCTGAATTCATTTGATTCCATTTCTATCGACGTTACATTCGGTGTACTGGAATGCTGCTCACATTCGCGAGCCAAGTTTAATCTTTCATTATCCAAACTTTATGAGATCACTTCTATTAACCACAATTGCAGTCACGATTTGCTGCGTTGTAAAGAGTCAGACATTGATTTGGAGCGATGAGTTTAACACGACTACTTTGGATGCCTCAAAGTGGAATTTCGAAACCGGTACCGGCCCCAACGGCGACTGGGGAACCTGCCAGGTTGATGCGGCCACCAACCGCCCTGAAAATGCTGCGATCGAGATGGGGGTACTCGGCGCCGATGGCGGAGCTCTGCGTATCACCACCCGAAAAGAGACGTACACGGTCAAAGGGCGCAACGGCGGAACACGATCGTACACGAGCGCCAGACTCAATACAAAAGACAAGGGATCGTGGGGCCCCGGTCACAAGATCAGAGCCAGGATCTGGCCACGCGACGTGCGCTACATCGGGCAGGGATTTGCCTTCTGGGCCATGCCGAACGAAATACCCGCGGGACAAACAACGCTCGCCTGGCCACAGGGAGGCGAAGTGGATATCATGGAGTACAACGGATTGTACCCCTACAACAATCTTGGAACGGTACACTTTGCCAACGAGTGGGCTAACAACCGCTGGAAAGAAGGCAACCACCGCAACCTCGGCAGCTTTTACAGCTATCAGACTTCGCAAGTGCCAACCGAAAGCCCACAGTGGATCACGGTCGACCTCGGATCCACACGTGCCATTACCCGCGTCGTGCTGAAGTGGGAAACCGCATATGGGAAAAGTTACCAAATCCAGGTCTCGAACGACAACAGTACCTGGACAACGTTGTTCAGCACCACCACCGGGAATGGGGCTACCGATGATATTCCAGTGTCGGGCAGCGGACGGTATGTGAGAATGTTCGGCACCGAGCGGGGCACACAATGGGGATATTCACTCTGGGAGCTCGAAGTCTACCAGAGTGGCACGACCAATATCGCGTTGAACAGACCCGCGACATCGTCATCGACCGAAAATGCGGTCACCTATGCGCCGTCTAAGGCTGTTGACGGAAGCACGGGAACAAGATGGGCGAGCGGGTCACCCGATGCCAATACCGGTCCCCTCCCACCCGCCACCAATGACCCGAATTCAGGAAGCTCCGGGTGGCATATCTATGGGGTCGACTGGTACGCAGACCACATCGATTTCTCGGTGGATGAAAATGTTTACCACCGTCACTACTTCAATGATGGCGGAGCGTTCGCCGTGGATGGAGCCGACTCCAAGGAAGTGCGACTCGTGAACGGAGTACGTGTCACGTATTCGGAATATTCGAACCACTTCAGCGAGTGGCACCCGTTTGAGCACAAATTCTTCCTGATCCTCAGCGCGGGCGTTGGCGGAAGCTGCACCTACGGAGGGGCTATCGTACCCGAGGCCCAGTTTCCGTGCTCAACCTTCATCGACTGGGTACGGGTCTACACGATGGATGGCGCCGCCGCCCGATCCATTACCGGTAACACACAGGAAGTCGATGCGACAGGCTTTCAGGTCGAACGTCTCCGCTCTTACCCGAGCCCTGCCCGGGAAGTGCTTAACGTACCCGGAACGAAGGATGGTACGCCGGGAACTATTGTCGACCTGAGTGGCCGTGTTGTTCGCGGTTGCATCGTGGAAGATCAATCGGTTAACGTTGCTTCCCTGCAGAGTGGATTCTATGTACTGAGGTTACGACAGGGAAATAGGCTGCTGATCACGAAATTCATCAAGGAATAAAAGGAAAGGAGGCTGTTCAAATGACAGCCTCCTTTTTATCGCATTCAGGCAGCGCGAGCTGGTCTCGCCTATTTTCCCTTCAGTTCGTTTAGCCGGCTAATCGCGTTTTGATTATGTGAGTCCAGTTTCAAAGAAAGATCAAAATTCTTAATGGCGAGGTCCTTGTTACCTTGAATCAAGTAGCCTTCCGCCAGGCTGTCAAAGGCGTTGGCTGAGTTGGGGTAAAGAATGGTATTTAATGAAAGTATGTTTATGCCCTCCCGGACTTTGCCTTGAAAGAGCAGCTGCAAGCCGAGGTTGTTCAATTTCCACTCCTGAAGCACAATCCCCGCACTTCGCTTTTTCAAGGTGTTAACCAGCTCTACTAAATCTTCATATCCCTTGTCCCTGGCAAGCAAATGAAAGTCTTCAAACGACAAGGACCTTGCAATCGGATTTTTAGCTTTAAGTGTAATCAAACCGGGAGCGACACCGTTGTTGGCAGGGTCATCAGCCAAAAACTGAAGTGAGGATTTGTCACCCTTTGAAAACCCGTTGAGGAAATGCATTACATAGGTACTTACCCACCGATATGAGTCGATTATCTCCTTCTCACTTTTATCCTGTCTTGGATCCCTCTCTTGAAAAAGAATCCCCATCGAACTAAAACAGGCATGTGTAAGGTCATTGAACTTGTAGTAATAGGCCTGGCTGCGCGTGAGTGAATCAAAAAAGGGAAAACTCCGGTTCAAGGTCGTATCAATGTTATCCTCCACCATCACGCTCAGTGGTATATCCTTCTGAGCCATAAACATAAAAGGCACATCCACCTTCGAGACGTCTCCGTATCCCACCGACAAAAGTTTTTGAAATTGATACTTAATGCTTCCGTCCAGGCATACGAGCGCCTTAATTCGTTCATTTCTCATTTGTGCAAGTACGTTTGAAATCCCGCCGAAGCTAAAGCCTATAACCGATAATTTGCCGGCGTCGGCATTTATCAGTATTAGGGCCTCCGCAATCAGGAATTCTATGTCACGCGCCTGTGTCTCGATGTCTTTTATCGTTCCACCTTCAAAAAACCTGTTTTCCGTTCCGCGACTTGGAGAGGAGATAACAATGTAACCGTGACTTGCAAGAAATTCACAGAGGGCAAAGTTTTCCACGGAAGAAGCCTGGTAACTGGGAGCATAAATTACTACGGGAAACTTCCCCTTTACCGGCTCAGCATCTTTATAGGCTTTTGTCTGGAGCTCGAAATGTTTTCGGTTTTTTTCGTTGTCGTAGTAAAACCAACTGAGGATGCGGTCATTGGGCAGGCTCTCCCATTCTTCCTCCTGCTTCAAAATAGCCATGTAGTCGTCAACCTTCAGTATGCTGTTTTCTGATACTTTTTCAGCCGGATACCAGAGACTGATCGATATTGGCCTGGCCAGGACCTTATTGTCCCAGTCATATAAACGCTGGTACGATCTGGTGTTGTCATCCTTAGTGTATTTTTTGAAGCCCACCCTGAAATGGCCATGCGCCAGATCTAAACTGCCACTTGAACGCTGAGCTGCGGCCAGGGTTGAAAGGTTAATCATTAAAATGGTCGCCAGTATGGTTCCGAACTGTCTTTTGTTTACGTGCATTGGATTTCCTTTTAAGAGAGACAACCCAACGCCGGTTTACCCCTATCGCTGGATATTGCAAACTGCCAATACGGCCAATAACCGTGCATTGACGATTTTTGATTTCCTACCTGTGTACGGGTGGATAAAGAGTATTTACTGATTCCAGTCCAATGTCATAAATTACCGGTCACGACCGTCTTGGACTCCGCCTGTAACAGTCTGATGGTCAACTTTTCTTTACTAAATGCGCGACGACCTGGAAAAAAAACTCAGCCAAAAAGGTCACACTCATAAACGTTGTGTCTCCTAGTTATCTAAATTTTAAGTATGTGTCCCGATAACTAAATCCGTTTTCTTTCAG
>DASPNN010000095.1:0-2271 GCA_035626495.1 Chryseosolibacter sp. | reverse complement strand
ATATTTGGATGAAACTAAAATGAACTCGACCGATGAATACGATACAGGTTTTGGGATTGGTGGCTGGTTCTCTGACCACAAGCGCATTTTTGCCGCAGGTGATCAAGACCTGGAAGAGCCGCTCGGCGAAGGACCTGTCGCTGGGTATGTTTTTACTTTTTTGTGCCGGAGTCTTGCTCTGGTTCATTTACGGCTTGATCGTTGGGGATGTGCCTGTGATAGCCGCGAACTTTGTTACGCTGTTGTTGGCGGCTACGTTATTATTTTTCAAGCTGCGGTTCAAGGAATAGGTCAGTGCTCGCAATGACAATGCGTGTTCGTTCGCGCTTTTTCGAAGCACTCCCGGCCCTCGCGATAGGAGAACCAAGCGAGGCCAAATGTTCCCGCCGCGTCAAGGTAGGGTAGGTGAGTCAGTTCGTACAATCCGCTGGAGGCCAGCAGGACAACGGACATGTAAATACAAACACGTGTGCAGCTTGCGTCGGCAAGAATGGGTTGTGATTGGAGCGCCTTGCCGACTCTTACTTTTCCGTAGATCAGTCCAAGCATGACCACAATACTTATCAGGGAGATGATGACACCCCAGAAAGTGGTTTCGGGTTTTTGTCCGGTGATCACGATGAGCACGGCCGAGGCAATCAATCCGCCGACCAGGATGTAAAACGTCGTACCGGTAATGCGCAACGCCGTTCGTTCAAACGCATCCCAGCTTGCGTCCGGGTGTTTACGCATGCGCAGGATCATATGCATGATGCCGATTCCCGAGATCATTTCAATGAAGCTGTCAAGGCCGAAGCCAAAAAGCGTCAATGTTTCATCTTCATAACCGAAATAAGTAGCAACGATTCCCTCCAGCAGGTTATAAATGATCGTAAAGGCCGCCAACAGGAGGGCAGTCGAGTAGAGTTTGTTGCCGGGTGTGAATGTCCGCTCTGCAGTTTCCATCGAATTTTGCAATGTGAAATAAGTTCGTGCCGGCCGCGATCCGCCGCTTGTTTACTAATGAGTAAATCTCTCTATGGGGAAACTTTCTACGTGAAAGTTACAAATTACCGGCGAGCAACCGCTTTCACCCGGATGTTTTTCGCGAGCGCGGCGGCAATAAGCGTGATTTCTTTGTCAAACAGGGTGGATTTTTTGCAATTGATTCTGCCGATGCGAAACCGATCGGCAGATTGCTTCAGGATGGGTAATCTTTCTCCCAGTGGGGGGAGCGCGAATACCCGATGGTATAGGTTTTTTTCATATGATAGTGCATAAAATACTGCCTGTAACCCGGGCGTATGCCGGTTGTAAGAGTATTGTGTCAAAGTAAAACTGGCAGCATTTTGATGTTAAATGGTCAAAGTGACTCATAAAAAATGTCGTTTTGACTACTTATGACAAATGGTATATGCCTTGAGCGAAGAGTGCGGGGAGGGAAAATAAAGATGAAAAGGAACACGAATTATCTTGACTTGATAACTTCGATTGATGTCCTGAACACGATCAATGGCGGAGTGAGCGAGCCTCAGATGAACATGAATCATTTTGAGGAGTATCGCGAGATCCGGTTGAAAGTGCCAGGCATCAAGCAGGAGGACGTTCACGTCGAGGTGCACAACAACAACCTGTCGATATACTATTTTATCAACATGGTCTCCAACGAGCGGCTGATTCAGCTACCGCGATTTGTTTATAACCGCAGCGTTCCATACTTTATCGACATTAATAAAATAAACGCTCGGATAGAAAATGAGGAGCTAATTGTCAAACTACCATTCAACCGTTTGGCCAATGGCTATCACAAAGAGATCAAGATCAATCAAACTTAGGAATCAATTATTATCTATATCGGGTGGGCGTTCTTCAGACGCTCACTTTTTTTTCGCGTGCTGCGGCCAGCGGTCATACCGGTGTATCGGAATGCTGTTCATGAATCGGTTGGGTGACGGGTTGAATCGATGCGGGCCGGCCGTTGGGGAGACAAGCCCGCATTAGATCCGATAGCGCGTGAAAAGCCCGTTCGAATCCGGGCATAAGTCGAAACCGCTGTCACCGGGGTAGATGACAGTGTCCAGTGGATCTTTCATAGCTGCACATCAAAAGCGTCAGATATCAGAAGATTATACAGTAACATGGGACCAGTTTTCGCCGGTCTTGATACGGTGGATCTGCATGTCTGAAACCTTGAACTGGCGCGCCAGTGCCTTGAGCGTCGGCTGATTTTTTGCCTTAAGTGCACGTTTGATCTGACGGACTTTGGACGCATTCAGCTTCGGGCCTTCCTCC
>DASPNN010000094.1:0-5735 GCA_035626495.1 Chryseosolibacter sp. | reverse complement strand
CCGCC
The DNA here is from genome assembly GCA_035626495.1 of Chryseosolibacter sp. Classification (GTDB taxonomy): domain Bacteria; phylum Bacteroidota; class Bacteroidia; order Cytophagales; family Cyclobacteriaceae; genus Chryseosolibacter. The sequence continues at coordinate 5,730 of DASPNN010000094.1, read as the reverse complement.
ATCTGTTTGTATTGCTCGTCCGCCGGTAACGATGGCGTCAACCAGCGCTCCAATGAGCCAGTATCCATACCGTTAAGAAGAAATGCGATTGCGCTTGAGTCAATCACCGCGCGGCGATCGATAAAGTCCAGCGCTGCGTCGAGACGCCCATGCTTCTGGTCATTACTGAGGGCGAAAAAGGCGTCTGTTAGCAGCACATCGACTTTCATCAAGCGAGCATCGCCATGATTGAGCAGTTCAGCCAGGATCGCCTCGGCATGGTAGTGAGAAGGCGTCAGGCCATGGTAAACCGAACGTTCTACATAGGCGATCAGCGAGTCGGCCTTTTTAGTAAAACCCGCCGTATCCGACCACAACGGTGAAAAATTCGTCAGGCGGTAGATGTTACGGATTGATGCCGGCATCAGCAGCGTCGAATCGCGAAACAGGGTCGAATCGATAACAACAATTCTCGGTGTTTGCGTGTTTTTGGAAACCTTTTCCTTCAGGTTAAAACAAGCAGAACACAGCACGGCAAGGAGCAGCAGGGTCAATACTTTCACGTGATGAAACAACAAATTATCCTGCAAGTAAAAAATCGCATCTGGTGAGAAAAATTACACCGGCAGTAAGGATCGCGCGAAGCAAAACCTTCTGCATTGTGACCGGCCAAAATCCATCGGGACATTGCCGGCGCAGCGGCGTGCACGCAGCCATGCATTTGCAAACGGAAAACGGTGGCCGTAAGCATACAGCGACGATAGCGATCAAACGCCCCGGAATTTTGCATGACACCATCATACCATACAAGTCGTGTATCCTGCACGGAGCCGAAAACGGTTCAGGTGAGGCACTTCTTAGGTTGGGTTGTCTTACTCGCCGTCAGACGCGACGATGCAGCGCAATTTTTATTGTGTCCGAAAATGCGCCAATTTGTCTTCGAGATTACCGTAATCTCCGTCAATAACTCGCCAAAACAGCCCTGGTCGGATTTTTGAAAAACGATCCAAAAGATTTTTATGGATGCATTCTCCAACATCATCATTGGCGCAGTAAATCAAGTAAAAAACGCCGTCGTAAAAATTGATGTATTCAGCAAGTCGGGCGGAAAATTCAAACCAGCCGGCTCGGGTTCCGGGTTCATTTTTTCTTCGGATGGATTCATATTCACCAACAGTCACGTAGTTCATGGTGCAGACAAGATCATGGTCAGCCTGTTGAATGAGAATGAGATCGAGGCAACGCTTATTGGGGCAGACCCCGATTGCGACCTGGCCATTCTCAAGATCTATGCCGAGGGATACTCGGTCGCAAGGCTCGGCGATGGCGATGCCGTGCAGATTGGCCAGTTTGTGATCGCGATTGGCAATCCTTATGGATATCAGCACACAGTAACCACAGGCGTTGTCAGCGCCCTGGGAAGGACGTTGCGCTCACAAACCGGCGTCTTGATCGACAATGTCATTCAGACTGACGCGGCGCTGAATCCCGGCAATTCGGGTGGTCCAATGATCAACACCCATGGCGAAGTCATCGGTGTAAACACTGCGATCATCAGCGGCGCCCAGGGCTTAAGCTTTTCAGTCGATATCAACACTGCTAAAGAAGTTGCAAGCCAGATCATCCGCACCGGCAAGGTCTTCAAAGCATACCTTGGAGTAGCCCTCCAGGAAATTCCCGTGAACCAACGTATTCTCCGGCATCACCATCTGCCCAATACCCGTGGCTTGTTCGTTACCGGAATTGAAGACGACTCCCCAGCCTCGCGTTCGCAACTTCTGGCCGGCGACATCATCGTTAGTTTCAATAATAAGCCAGTCAATTCCATGCATGGATTGTATAAGGAACTCACGCATCGCGAAATACTTGCCGAAATCGACATCTCGGTTATCAGGCACACCGAACTGTTGAACTTTACCATACGACCTGCGGAAAAAATGGCGCGCCAGGCCAGGGCAGGCAGCTAAGGAACATACGGTTATTGCGAAAAGTGACGAGCGGACTTGGATTTACCCCGCGAATGGCGATAGATTGTCGGCCAAATCATAAACGCCATGAGCCATCCGAAAAAACTGATTCTCGTATCGATTTTATTCATCTTTTACATCACCTGCAATGCGCAAACCGTCACCTGGTCTGCCGATGGCAATGCTTATTATAAAGTAGAAGACAACCAGATTGTCCGGTATACACTACCCGCGAATGACAAAAAGATCCTGATTTCAAAACAGGACCTGACTCCGCAAGGCGCCAGCCCATTGAAGGTGGATTATTTCTCCTTCTCGTCCGACGAAAAGAAACTGCTTGTTTTTACGAATACGCAGCGTGTTTGGCGCATCAAAACACGGGGTGACTATTGGGTGCTCGACCTGACATCGAAAAATCTCAGGAAACTTGGAGCAGGGCTTTCGGATGCTTCGCTTATGTTCGCCAAGTTTTCCCCGGATGCATCGAAAGTCGCTTATGTGAGCGATTACAATTTGTATGTCGAAGATCTCAACGGAAACATCCGCCAACTGACCACCGACGGCACCCGAAAATTTATCAACGGAACTTTCGACTGGGTATATGAAGAGGAATTTGCATGCCGTGACGGTTTCCGGTGGAGCACGGATGGAAAATCGCTGGCCTACTGGCAAATCGATGCCCGCGACACGCGCGACTTCTACATGATCAATAACACGGACTCGGTGTATTCGCGCATCATCCCGGTCGAGTACCCGAAAGCGGGTGAAGATCCTTCCGCTTGCCGGATCGGTGTGATCGATGTGTCCACGGCGAAAACGTCGTGGATGAACATCGATGGTGACCCGCGTCAACACTACATTGTCAGGCTCGAATTCGTACCGGGGACCGGTGACTTTATCATCCAGCAACTGAACCGAAAGCAAAACCACAGCAAGCTCATCCGATGTAATTCCACGAGCGGGGCATGTGTTCCGATATATGAAGAAAAAGACGAGGCCTGGGTAGACGTATACACTCCCGCCAGCGCAGATAACGCCTACCACGTCGCTTTCCGGCATACGCTCGAATGGCTGAGCAACGGCAAGGAATTTCTCTGGCCGAGCGAGAAAAGCGGTTGGCGCCACCTGTACAGAATCAGCGCGGATGGTAAAAAGGAGACACCCGTCACGAAGGGCAACTTCGACGTGATCGCCTACAAAGGCATTGATGAAAAAAATGGAATCGCATACTTTCTCGCCTCCCCGGCGAACGCGACACAAAAATATTTGTACCGCGCCCGCCTGGACGGCAAGGGAACAGCGGAGCGCCTGACTCCCGCAGACCTGGCTGGCACACACAATTACACCATCAGCCGCAACGGCGAATTCGCCCTCCATACATTCAACAACACTTTCACGGCGCCCGTCAATGAATGGGTTGCGTTGCCGGCGCACAAACCTCTTGACGGGCAGCCCGGGATCCAGATTTCGGGCAGCGCGCCGAAGTCGTCCGCAACAGAATTTTTTAAGGTCACCACCTCAGACGGAATCCAGATGGACGGCTGGATGGTTAAGCCGGCTGACTTTGACCCCGCGAAAAAATATCCTGTTGTGTTCTATGTTTATACCGAGCCATGGGGGCAAAATGTAACGGACACCTACGGGGTTTCGCAGAACTTTCTCTATGGCGGCGACATGCGCCAGGATGGATACATTTACATTTCACTCGACAACCGCGGAACACCAGCGCCCAAAGGGCGAGAATGGCGAAAAAGCATTTACAAGAATATCGGGATAATCAATATCCGCGATCAGGCCATGGCAGCAAAAGAGATTCTCAAATGGCCATTTGTTGATGGTGACCGCATCGCCGTCTGGGGATGGAGCGGTGGCGGAGCAGCGACGCTTAACCTGATGTTCCAATACCCGGATATTTACAAAACAGGCATCGCCATCGCGGCGGTTTCCAACCAGCTGACATACGATAATATTTACCAGGAGCGGTATATGGGACTGCCCTCGGAAAACAGGGAGGATTTTTTGAAAGGCTCACCGATCCAATATGCCCGCAACCTGCGGGGAAATCTGTTGGTAATCCACGGGACAGGCGATGACAACGTCCATTACGCGAATGCTGAAATGCTCATTAACGAGTTGGTGAAGCACGATAAGCAATTCCAATTCATGCCATACCCGAATAGGTCGCACGGTATGTCCGAGGGGGAAGGCACATTTCGTCACCTGATCAATCTCTATACCTCATTCCTTCGGAAAAACTGCCCGCCCGGACCAAAGTAATTCTTTACTTCAGCTCAGAGACGGCCACGCGACCATCCGCGGCGGCGCGCTCTTGATCCGACGTTATGAAGTTGACCACATGCTCCACCACTGTGGCAGACCGCAGGTTGTGCCCCAGCCCATGCGTTGTGATCAGTTGCGACCGCTTCCATGCCTGATTGATGACCGTAGCATAGTGGTAGGGCGCCTCCGGGTCGTTTTGGTCATGGATAATCAATCCGCGTATTCCGACCGACGCCGCGAACTGTGCAGCGGAAAAATAGGATGGCGTCACGTCATACCGATCGCGAAAATTGGCAATCAAAAGATCCATGACGCGCCTGGAGGCACCGAGGGTGCTCTTGAACACCTGGAGAAAGTCGGAAGCTTCGCCAGGCGCCGCCATCGCGATGATTTTGTCAACCGGAAGCAATGGATAATTATAGAACGTATACAGCAATGAAAAGCCTCCCAGCGAGTGGCTCACTACGGCATCTACTTTCCCCAGATCCAGGACAACCTGCCGGATCAGCTCACTATACACGGGGACGGAAAGAAAGCTTCCACCCGACAGCCCATGACCGGGAGCGTCTATCGAATAAATCGTAAATTCATTTTTAGGGAGCGCTTCGATGTACGCCTTCCACCGGTAGGTATGACTTTGCCAGCCGTGCAGGAATAACACTTTGCGTTTACCGGTTCCCCATTTATATCCCTGCACGGCAACACCGTCTGCATCAAGCGTAAACTTTTCAGCTGTATTGAAAAAATCAATTTGCTTGCGATTGAGTTTGAGCCGGTAAGGCCGGCAAAATAACAAAAAAGCTTGTCGTCCAGCCTGGCGAGGCGAAACAAGCGCAAGGGCGTTGAGATACAGTCCGATTGAGCGCGCAATGAGATTTTTCATAATTATTGATTTATTAGATACCAATCGGTATCTTGTTGCACAAAAAAAAAGACGACTAGAGTTCAATTTCTTTTACCGCTTTCTCCAGGTGCCTGATGACCTGCCGGATATCATCGTTATTGCCCCTCAGCTTACTCATCATGATGGCCCCTTCGAGCGACGCAATGATGAGGGTGGCATAATACCCTGCATCGATATCAGCCCGCAACTGCTTGTATTTCATGCCGTTTTGCAGGACTGTGCGTACCGACTGGTCAAGAATATCAAGAATCCGCAACGCGGCCTTGCGCAAAGACGGATGCGCATCGTCGGCTTCAATGGCTGCATTCATCAAAGGACATCCACCTTTTACCACCGGATCGGTGACGTAGGATTCAAAATACCGGAAAATCGCCCGCAGCTTATCGCCGGCTGTCGTGGCCGACTTGATCCGCCCGCGGACGTCTTCAAACATGACCGACGACAAATGAAACAACGTCTCCTTTTCCAGGTGCTCTTTACTTTCGAAGTGCCGGTAAATCGCTCCTTTCGTAAACCCCGTAGCGGTTGTAATGTCGCTGATCGACGTAGCCTTGTAACCCTGGGTGTTGAATAAAATGCCAGACTTTTTCAAAATCTTCT
>DASPNN010000093.1:0-4920 GCA_035626495.1 Chryseosolibacter sp. | reverse complement strand
TCCTTCATCTACCGGTGCTGCGAAAGCCGTTGCACTGGTGATCCCGGAGCTTAAAGGCAAGCTCACCGGTATGTCATTCCGCGTGCCCGTGGCCGATGTTTCAGTTGTTGATTTAACTGCTCGCCTTGAAAAGCCCGCCAGCTACGATGATATCAAAAAGGCAATGAAAGAAGCTTCTGAAGGCGAGTTGAAAGGCATCCTCGGCTATACAGAAGACGAAGTGGTGTCGCAGGACTTCCAGGGCGATTCCCGCACATCGATCTTCGACGCCAAAGCCGGGATCGCATTAAATGACCGTTTCGTTAAGGTCGTCGCGTGGTATGACAACGAATGGGGGTACTCCAACAAGCTGATTGACCTCGTTCAGGAGCTTGCCAAGCTTAAATAACAAAAAAAAAGTTATGTGAAAAGCCGCTAAAAAGCGGCTTTTTTTATTTATCGGCACGAAGATTTTCAGTTTCTTTTGCTGAGCACTCACTTTTTTAAGCAGCTTTTCGTTAGTACTTTAAAGGATACGGGATGAGGGATTTTTACGATGTTTTAGGTATTTCCCGGACAGCCAACAATACGGAAATCAGGTCAGCTTTCAAGAGACTGGCCAAGGCTTATCATCCCGACCGGAACCCAGGCAACAAGGACGCCGAAGAGAAATTCAAGGATATTAACGAGGCGTATCACACACTGGCCAACCCGGTCAAGAAAGCCCAGTACGACCTGCGATATTTCGGCCTGACCCTTACCTATGACGAGGATCACTGGCGGGAAGTTCAAAAGAAACGACGCTACTATCAGTGGCAGCATCGTCCCCAGCAGGAGTACCGCTTCGACCGCAACTATTTCAAAATACAAGGCCTTGCCTTTTTGGTGTTCCTCATCATCGCAGGTTTCTGCTTTTCCGTCATACACACAGCCCATTATTATGTACGGAAGCAACAGCTCGAAAAAATTCGGGTCAACACCCAGATGCTCGACCAGGTAAACTCATTGTTCAATTCTGGTCGTTTCAACGATGCGTTCACGCTGATCAAAAATCTCGAGAAAGAAGATCCGCTGGAATACCGGTTTGGCTTTGCACGCGACAGCCTGATTGCCGCGCTTAGAAAACAGGCAGATCACAAGTTCGAGCTGCGTGAGTTTGAAAGCGCCGTAGCCCATTACAAGATTTTGCAGCAATACGAACACCACGTGCGGTTTGAGACGCTCGAGAATATGTATTTGTGCCAGTATTATATGGGCAACTATGAAGAATCGCTGCAAGCTTTGAAGCACCTCCACAACCAGGAGCCTTATAACCTCGGCCTGATTTATCAGATCGGAATGATCAATTTGGAAAAGCTTGACAATCCTGAAGAAGCTCTCGTATATTTTACCCTGGGCAAAAAACTTTTCAAGGAAAACCTCGGACAGGTCTATGGGGCTGCGTTCCAGATCGTCATGAACCCGTCGGACGCGCCGGATATCTATTACCAGATTTTTATCGCCCGGGCCCGAACCAACGTCCGCCTCGAACGGTACAGGGATGCGATCACAGACTGCAATTGGGCCATCTTCCTCAGGCGCGAGATGGCGGAGCCGTATTACTACCGGGCGCTTGCTGGCATTGGAAAGCGGGAATTGATCAACGTGTGCGACGATCTCGCCAAGGCAGAGCGCGACTTTAAAGACGTTGCCGAGCTAAAGCGCAGACACTGTAACTGATCCATGTCGCCCGGCGGTGGCACAACCTGAAAAAAAGTCCTATCTTTAGCTACGCGCGCCTGCCCGGTTTATGGCGTCGGAAGCCGGCTGGCCGAATCTTACTATTCAACCATGACTGATCTGAACAAAGAGCAATTGCGCTCTGTAAAAAAGAGCTATCTCAATATTCTCGCACTGTTCCTTGGAAAAGAACAGATTGAGAGCAAATACCTGCGATGCCTGCTTAAATGGGGGTTTCAGCTTCACTTGAACCCTGAAGATCTTCGGGTGGCTAACATTGACATCTCTTCCCTTAAGTTTTCCCATCCCGAGGAGAAGATCGAACGACTTGAATCAATCTATCACCTTGTGTATATGATCTACCTCGACGACGTCGTCGAAGATGTCGAGCTCGAAGTGGCAACCGCGTATGCCAAAGAGCTCGGATTCAAATCGGACGTAGTCAGCGAGCTCTTCAAGTCCATCGTGACCGCGGACTACGATTACAAAAAGAGGAAGAACGTGCACCGCGAAGTGATGGATTTCCTGAAACTCTACGAATCATAGACCGCTCTGCAATCGATTTAGCAGGCGCCAATACGCGCAAATTTCTCACGTTTTGGAGAATTCGATTCTATTGCAGTTATTTGTCCCAGCAATGAGCAACACACTCTTTATGACGCTGCACCACCATCATCATGTGAACCGCACGATGGGTGGCAAGGTATTATTTTGAGTTTTTTATAGAACAGAAAAATCTTCAAAAGGCTTGTCACACCGACAGGCCTTTTTTGTTTAATGTCGTTACAAATGAAAACACTTCTTCGCATCGCTATTCAGAAATCCGGTCGCCTTCAGGAAGGCTCCCTTGAGCTTCTAAAAGAAAGCGGCCTTTCCTTCAGCAACGGAAAGGACCAATTGAAAACACAGGCCAGTAATTTCCCCGTAGAAATTTTATTTCTGCGCGACGACGATATCCCCCAATACATCGAAGACCATGTGGCTGATGTGGGAATTGTTGGCGAGAATATTCTTGTCGAGAAACAAAGAAAGAATGCACTGGTGCGCAGGCTCGACTTCGCCCGGTGCCGCCTTTCTATCGCAATACCGCGCTCCGAAACCTATGGAGGAATTCAATCACTGCAAGGGAAAAATATCGCTACCTCATACCCTAACATAGTCAGCGGTTTCCTTCGGAAAAATGGCGTCGAAGCCGGGATCCACGAGATCAGCGGCTCAGTAGAGATCGCGCCGGGAATCGGTTTGGCTGATGCAATCTGCGATATCGTGAGCACCGGAAGCACCTTGCTGAGCAATGGCCTCAAGGAAGTTGAAGTCGTAATGAATTCGGAAGCCGTAGTGATCGCCAACCCCGATCTGAACCATGAAAAACAACTCATCCTCGATAAGCTGCTGTTCAGAATCGGCGCGGTGCTTAAAGCTAAAAATAACAAGTACATATTGCTTAATTGTCCGAATGATTCCATCGACCGAATCACCAGCGTGATCCCCGGGATGAAGAGTCCCACGATCATACCCCTGGCCAGACAAGGCTGGAGCTCCCTGCACTCGGTAGTCGACGAAAACGATTTTTGGGAAAAGATAGACCAACTTCGGGCATTCGGTGCCGAAGGAATTCTCGTTGTGCCCATTGAAAAAATGATCATCTAAAAATCAGCTTTATATCATGATGAAAATATTCGATAACCCGGCGCGAAATGCCTGGAAGGATCTGACTGAAAGACCGCAGCTCGGTCTGGATTTTCTGGAAAGCGCAGTGCGAAATATCCTGAACCGTGTGCAAAAATCCGGCGACACTGCTTTACGCGAGCTCACCCTTCAGTTCGACAAGGTCGCCGTGGACACTCTGGAAGTGTCGGCTTCGGAGATCGCTCGCGCAACGACAAGCCTATCTGCGGAGTTGAAAGAGTCGATCCGTCAGGCGGCCGAAAATATTACGAAGTTTCACGCCGCACAAAAACGTGAAACCGTCAAGATCGAAACGACGCCCGGCGTTACCTGCTGGAGGCGTGGCGTTCCCATTACGCGCGTCGGCATCTACATCCCGGGTGGCTCCGCACCTTTATTTTCCACCGTGCTGATGCTGGGCATTCCGGCGAAACTTGCAGGCTGTGACGAAATCATCCTCTGCACTCCCCCGGACAAGAGCGGCAATATCAACCCGGCTGTCTTGTTCACCGCCAACCTTGTAGGTATTAGTCGCGTCTTCAGGATCGGAGGAGCGCAGGCAATTGCCGCAATGGCATATGGAACTCAAACCGTCCCAAAAGTTCATAAGATTTTCGGACCGGGCAATCAATATGTTACCAAAGCAAAGCAGATGGTGACCGAAGACCGGGTGGCCATCGACCTGCCGGCCGGACCGTCGGAAGTGCTTCTCGTCGCAGACCGCTCGTCGAATCCTGTGTTCATCGCCGCCGACCTGCTCTCCCAGGCCGAGCACGGTGACGATAGCCAGGTCATGCTTGTCATGCTCGACAAAACACCCGTCGAGGCTATTACATCCGAGCTGCAACGACAACTTGACAGCTTGCCACGAAAAACCATCGCCCAAAAAGCACTGGCGAACAGTCGCATGATCTTATTCAACGATACGGCTACTGCCATCGACTTTATCAACGACTATGCCCCCGAACACCTTATTGTAAATGTGAACGCACCCGAAGGATTCGTCGAACGCATCACGAACGCGGGATCGGTATTTATCGGCAACTATTCGCCCGAAGCTGTCGGCGACTATGCGTCCGGAACAAACCACACCCTGCCCACAAACGGTTACGCAAAAGCATACGCGGGCGTTTCCCTCGATAGCTTTCTCAAATACATCACCTATCAGCAAGTAAGCGAAATCGGCATTGCGAACATCGGACCCGCCGTTGAGAGGATGGCAGAAGCCGAAGAACTCATCGGCCACAAACGGGCTATCTCGGTTCGACTAGAAGCCTTAAAAAAATGACATCCATGCAAAAAAAACTAACCGATATCCAATCCCTTGTCCGCAAGAATATCCTGAATCTCAAGCCTTACTCTTCGGCAAGGGACGAGTTCGAAGGTGAAGCCGAAATATTTCTGGATGCGAACGAGAACCCGTTCCCATCCCCCTACAACCGCTACCCCGACCCATTGCAAAAAAAAGTCAAGGAAAAACTAGCCCGGATCAGGAATACCGATGCGTCGCGTATTTTTCTCGGTAATGGAAGTGATGAAGCAATCGACCTGCTC
>DASPNN010000092.1:0-4907 GCA_035626495.1 Chryseosolibacter sp. | reverse complement strand
GTCTGTAACCTTATTAAAATATGCAGAGTAAAATGTGAGAAATGTAAAAAAGACAATGAGTCCCAGTAGCAGTTTGGTCGTAATATCCATTTTATAATAGAGGATGACGGCAACGCCGAGGACAACTTCCAGTACGACCAGAATAAACCCGATCTCGAGTGCGTAAGGAATGAACAACTCGAAAAACGAGCCAAAATCGACGGAAAAGACTTCAAAATATTCTTCCATCTTTATCTTGGTGCCCACCGGGTCGTTCAATTTTATCAGGCCGGAGAAAATAAAAAGGCCACCAACAAAGAATCGTGAGAACTGATCTGCAATTTTCTTGAACATCGTATCTAGTCTTTCAATTTGATTAAAGCGAACACTGCGTAATTTATCATATCCTGGTAATTGGCTTTCACTCCTTCGCTGACCAGTGTCTTACCCTGGTTGTCCTCGATCTGCTTGACGCGAAGAAGCTTCATTAATATGATATCTGTGATTGAAGTAACTCTCATTTCGCGCCAAGCTTCGCCGTAGTCGTGATTCTTGTTTTCAAGCAGCGCCAGGGTTTCGTCGGCCGCTTCGTCATAGTAGGGCTCGAGTTCTTCGAATGTCAATTCGGTCTTGGATGAATCCGACAGTCGCATCTGGATCAAGGCGATGATGCAATAATTTATGATTCCGACAAACTCGTCCCTGACGGGGTCGCCAATTTTCTGAACGCCCTTCTCCTGAATGCTGCGGATGCGTTGTGCCTTGATGAATACCTGGTCGGTAATTGATGGCAGCCGAAGGATTCGCCAGGCCGTCCCATAGTCACGAGTCTTCTTTTCAAACAAACCTTTGCACGTGGAAATTACCTGTTTATATTCGGCTGATGTTTTGTCATTCATAAAATTCGGGCGGTGCAAAATACAGCATTTTCAACAAACAAAACACTGAACATTCGGGGTGAGTTCGTCGACCTTTCGGAGCCGAGGATTATGGGCATCCTCAACGTAACCCCGGATAGTTTTTATGATGGAGGACGATACACTTCGGATCAGGCTTCGCTCACACAAGCCGAAAAGATGTGTCGCGATGGCGCGACCTTTATCGATGTCGGCGGGTATTCGTCCCGGCCAGGTGCCGAAGATGTCCCGGAGCGGGAGGAGCTTGCCCGTGTGATCGCTGTCGTCGAGTCGATCGCCAGGAACTTCCCTTCAGTTTATATTTCCGTCGATACGTTCAGAAGTACGGTAGCGCGCGCGGCCGTAGAGCACGGCGCTGGTCTGATCAACGACATTTCCGGCGGCACCCTTGACGCCAAAATGTTTGAGACGGCGGCGGCCCTATCGGTTCCGTATGTGTTGATGCATATGAAAGGGACACCCAAGACAATGTCCTCCCAGGCAAGCTACGAGGACGTCGCAAAAGAACTCCTGCAATATTTTGCCGAAAGAGTTCACCAGTTGACTGAAAAGGGTATCCATGATGTGATCATCGACCCGGGCTTTGGCTTTGCAAAAACCCCGGCGCACAATTTTGAGCTGTTGTCCAACTTGACGTTGCTGCGAATGGCCGGCAGGCCGATCATGGTTGGCATTTCCAGAAAATCGCTGATCTGGAAAACGCTGAAAATCGAACCGGAGGATGCGTTGAACGGCACAACTGCTTTGAACACGGTTGCATTGCTGAATGGTGCCGACATCCTGCGCGTCCACGATGTAAAAGAAGCACGTGAAGTGATCCAGCTGGTCAAGGCCGTCAAGGCAGCCGGTCGGGCTTAATTATTTATGTAATCAAGGGCATTTACTTTCGTACATTGTTACTTTTGTTTTGATGGTGTTCCTTTTTAAGATCGGATTCCTGGCAGTGACTTGGGTCGATGTGATCGACATCGCGTTGGTCAGCATTCTATTGTACCAGGTGTATAAGCTTATCCGCGGAAGCATCGCCGTCAATATTTTTCTTGGGATTCTCGCGCTTTACCTGATTTACTTGATCGTCAGCGCCGCACAGATGGAATTGCTGGCGTTGATTCTGGGGCAATTCATGGGCGTAGGCGTATTGGCGATGATCATTCTGTTCCAGCCGGAGATCCGCAAATTCCTACTGGTCATTGGGCGGAGCACGGAGTTTCGGGAAAATATTTTCAAGACACTGGCAAACTGGCGTAATACCTACCATGAGGATTTCGATATCCAGCAGGTCATTGAGGCAGTCAAAACGCTGAAGGCGACCCGGACTGGCGCCTTAATCGTCTTTTCTCGCGATGTCGAACTGAAATTTTACGTAGAAACTGGCGACGTCCTGGACGCGGCTGTAAGCAAACGCCTGCTTATTTCAATATTCAACAAAAACAGCCCTTTGCATGATGGGGCAGTGATTGTCCATAAGGGAAAGATCAAGGCCGCGCGATGCGTTTTACCGGTTAGTGAAAACGACCACCTGCCGCCGCATTTTGGACTGCGCCATCGGTCTGCCATCGGGATGTCCGAAAATACAGATACGCTGATATTGGCGGTTTCCGAAGAAACCGGAAGGCTGGTCCTTGCACGAAACGGCAAATATTTGCGCGGATTGAAGCTGCGTCAGGTTGAACAAAAGATCCTCGATTACCTGCATCACAACGAACCTGAAAATTGGGAAGAAGTCCGTGAGGAGGAGCCGTCAGAAACTGAGTCGTGATCCGGTCAATACTCGAATGACTTGACCTTTTGCTTTTGTTCGATGAGATACTGAATAAGAAGGTCAAGCTTTTTTGCATTGCCTGCGATTGCATATTGGTACTTCACATCGCCTTCCTCTCGTTTTTCTTTTAGCCGTTCAAAGTGAATTTGCAATTCCCTCATACGTGATTCGAATTCGCGGATCCCATCCTGCGTTGCCGGAAAGATCACGTGCAGGTTTAATGTCTTGTGCAGCGAGTCTAAGACTTTCTGAATGTAGTTGAAAAGGACCAATACGATCATAACGAGAACCGTACCAATGATCGTCAGTTGAAAGTCACCGACCCCGATTGCCATACCCAGGGCCGCGACCATCCAGATGGTGCTGGCGGTGGTAAGTCCGGAAACGGAAAGCCCGTCACGCATGATCGCCCCCGCCCCCAGAAATCCGATGCCGGTGACAATATTAGATGCAATACGTCCGACTTCTGATTCGTGCGATGCCTGGAAAGAAACGATCGTAAAAACGGTTGACCCCAGGCAAATCAGGATCATGGTTCTTAATCCTGCGGATTTATTACGGAATTCCCGCTCCGCACCGATGATCAACCCGACCACGAGTGACACGATCAGCCTGATCAAGACGTCCTTTAGGTGTTCATCGAAGAGCATCGTATTGGGTTGAATTTTCCAAATGAAATTGTCCGTTTCCTGCTATCTTTAAAAAATCCTGCCATGACGGCTAACGGCATCGTGAACCGGCCGGCACAGGCTTTTTACCGATGCCATTGTGCGGGGAATCAGGGCAGTTGGTGAGAGCGGACTTCGTCGGTCGCAATTCACCACGATTCTTTCTTTAGTCTAAAAACTTGAAACAACGGAAAGTCGTATTAAGAATATCTGAATCAAAATTTAAGATGAACGAGACGAATTCCCTAAAGTACTACGTAGCGAAATACTTGTTTCCCGGGCTCGCAGTCCTGCAGTTTCTGATCGTGGCAATTATCCTGGGCCGGCACGGTCTCACAATTAGTACTTTTTTCACGGGGTTAATTTTCTTTCTGCTCGGCGTAGGCTTCCTTGTGATGTTTTACGTCATCAACGACAGGATCCGCCGTGTGGCGATCGGCAAACACAAGATCGTCGTGATTGAGCGCAATAGGAATCTGCGTTTCTCCTGGCCGGAGGTAAAATCCGTGAAGGTTGTACCATTCGTGAATATGTGCAGATTGAAAATCAAAGGAAAACGCAGCATCTATTTCTTCCCTTCAGAAAACGTGTTTCCTTCCTTCGGGCTGACGAAAGAAATTCACCTCAAGAAAAAACGGCTGCTGCGCTAAGACACTTTTTCCTTCAACACCTGCAATTCTTTTCCAACTTCTGTGAATGCTTGTATAGCTTTATCAAGATGATGGCGCTCGTGGGCTGCGGATATCTGCACACGGATCCGCGCCTGACCCTTGGCTACCACCGGATAGAAAAACCCGATCACATAGATTCCTTTGGCCAGCAGGTGTTCGGCGAACTTCTGTGCCAGCGGTGCCTCGTAAAGCATGATGGGCACGATCGGATGCTCACCGGGTTTGATGTCGAAGCCTGCGCGTGTCATTGCTTCACAGAAATATCGCGTATTTGCCTCCAGCTTGTCACGCAGCTGCGTAGTTTCTGATAACATGTTAAACACCTCGATGGATGCCCCCACGATCGATGGTGCGAGCGTGTTTGAAAACAGGTAGGGTCGAGACCGTTGTCTAAGCATCTCGACGATCTCTTTCCTTCCCGAAGTAAATCCGCCCGAAGCTCCGCCCAGTGCTTTTCCGAGCGTCCCGGTCACGATATCAATCCTGTCTATGACATTCCTGTACTCATGAACGCCACGTCCCGTTTTGCCGATAAACCCGGTAGCATGTGATTCGTCAGTGGCCACCAGCGCTTCGTATTTGTCCGCCAGGTCACAGATCAAATCCAGCCGGGCGATGGTCCCGTCCATCGAGAATGCCCCATCCGTAATGATCATGATATTTTTCGCTCCGGCAGTGCGCGCATCCTGGAGTTGTTTCTCCAGGTCGGACATGTCGTTGTGTTTGTAGCGGTAGCGCATGGCTTTGCACAGGCGTACGCCGTCAATGATCGAGGCATGGTTCAGTTCATCGGATACGATTGCATCCTCCGCGCCCAGTAACGGTTCGAAGAGCCCGCCATTTGCGTCGAAGGCTGCCGCATAGAGAATTGTGTCCTCGGTGTGAAGGAACTCGGAGATCTTTTTCTCGA
>DASPNN010000091.1:0-8295 GCA_035626495.1 Chryseosolibacter sp. | reverse complement strand
AATGTCGCTTCGTCTGCGGCTACACCATCGTGATGAACCAGTAATCTGTCCGTTGATGTGACTCTCATTCATTTGTCATTTCCGGAAAAACGTTTGAATCTGCTTCAGATGGCGATGTCGCAGTGCACTGATGTAGTTTTGATGTGGGGGCAAGAAGCTTCACGACGTAGTAATGATGAGGTGAAAAAATTGAATTGAAGTGGTGGAAACACAAAGTTTGCACGTGGCCGGCCATCATGGAGGGTCGGCATGAAAGACTACTTGAACCCCAAACTCAATTATTGATGAAACGAACATTATGCTGTATTCTATTATTAATGTCAGTGGCCACTTGTGCCCAGACACTAATAACCGGGCGGGTGACGGATGACCAGGGTCAGACGTTACCGGGCGTGAACGTGCTGCTGAAAGGTACAACGCAGGGTGTGGTAACCGATACAGAAGGAAAGTTCGCACTCCAGAACGTGCCCGACAATGCCGTGCTTGTCTTCAGTTTTATCGGCTTTAAGACTGTGGAGGTTACTCGGGATGGCCAAACCGATTTTCAGATCGCGCTTTCTCCGGATATTCAAACGCTGGAAGAGGTCGTTGTTGTCGGCTACGGAACGCAAAGGAAAAGCGTAGCCACCGCGGCGTTGTCGAAGGTCGATGCGAAAGACCTTGGCGGCTTTGCTGTTCCCCGACTGGATAATATGCTTCAGGGTCAGGTTTCCGGAGTCACGTTCAAGTCGTCGTCGGGACAGCCGGGATCGGCACTCAATATTTTTATCCGCGGTATCGGTACCAATGGCGACAATACTCCGCTAATTATTGTCGACGGAGTCGTGGTCAATGACGGGATCCTTCAGGGACTCAATCCGGCGGACATCGAATCGGTTCAGGTGCTCAAGGATGGCGCGTCTACGGCGATCTATGGCTCGCGCGGGGCCAACGGTATCGTGATGGTTACGACCCGCAAGGCAAAAGCCGGGACCGCCAAGCTGAATTACAATGCTGGCTATGGTGTTCAGGAACCGTGGCGCATACCTGAGACGATGAATGCGCGTGAGTATGTGGAGCTCATCACTGAAAAGTACGGCAACAGCAACGTAGCCCTGCCGGCTGGGTTTCCGGATGTAGCGAACATCACAGCCGACACACGGTGGATGGAAAAGATTTTTGAGGCCGGCTCCAGCGAGTCTCATGCGCTTTCCATGCAAAAAGGAACAGACACGGGCAGTTTGCTCGCATCCATCTCCTATTTCAACCAGCGGGGTGTTATAGCGCCCGACAAGTCGAATTACAAAAGGATTACGGCACGCTTCAACAGTGAAAACGAGATCAATCCGTACATCACGTTCGGGCAGAACCTGTTCTTGATGCGGGCGATCAATGGACGGATTCCGGAGAACAGCGAATTCGGAACGCCGATAGCCGATGCGTTGGTTTATGACCCGACGACGCCAACACACGACGCGGGCCAGCAGTACGGGTTCGCGCAATCGCCCTTTGTTCAGAAAGAGTACATTAATCCGCTGAGCAGGATTTTCATCAGCCATGTGACCAACAACACCGATGAAGTAACCGGCAATGCATACCTGCGGATTAAGCCCGCGAAATGGCTGACCTTTCAATCCGATGCCGGCATTGATTATCTATATTATACCGGCAAAGGTTTTACACCCTCCTATGACTTCACGCCGGCTTTCTTCAACACGATCAACGACATCTACCTTTACGAGAGCAGATCTTTCCGCTGGCAGTGGGAGAATTTCGCAACAATGGCAAGGGCAGCAGGCAAACATCAGGTCTCTGCCGTATTGGGCACCACACTCCAGGAACGTTTTAACGGTACAGGCTTCGCCGCTTCTTCCTCCGGCATCCCGGTAGACGTTCAATTCGACAAAAACTTCTGGTACATAGCCGGCACACCCGATTCATTGCAGCGTTCAACGAGCTTCGGAGCTGAAAAACAGGCACTGGTCAGTTTCTTCGGAAGGATCAATTATGACTACGACGAAAAATACCTGCTGTCCGTGACCTTGCGGCGAGACGGAAGCTCACAGTTTGGAGTGAAGAACCGTTACGGAAATTTTCCTTCCGTGTCCGCCGGATGGGTAGCGTCACGGGAACAATTCTGGCCTCAAAGCGCAGTGAACTTTCTGAAAGTTCGAGCCAGCTACGGCGTGAATGGCAATGACAGGATTCCCACCCTGGCGTATGCTTCGCTAATTGAGCGAACGGGCGCGTATCCGTTTGGCAAACCGGGAAGCCAGACTATATATAATGGACAATCTTCGGCGTTTTCGCCCAACCCATCTCTGCGCTGGGAACAAAGTAAACAACTTGACGTCGGCGTGGAGCTCGGCTTGTGGAACGACATGCTGACACTCGAGCTGGACTATTACAACAAGACCACTTCAGGATTGTTGATGGCCGCAACTGTACCGGACTATATCGGCACCGGCGCACCTGTTGCCAACGTGGGGGAGGTCGTCAACAAAGGCATCGAGCTGGAGGCAGCTTTTAGAAAATCACTCGGCGACGTTCACCTTCACGCGGGCCTGACGTTGGCCACGCTGCGAAATGAAGTTACGAAAGTCAATGAGGACGGATACCAGGACGGTTATACATGGCCGATCCGCAATACGGTGATCTCTCGCATGGAGAAGGGCAGGCCTATCGGATTCTTCCGCGGCTATCGGACGGACGGCGTGTTCAACGATCAAAATGAAATTTACAGCCACCTCAACTCCGGGGGCGACCTGCTTCAGCCAAATGCACGGCCTGGCGATATCAAATTCATCGATGCCAATAAGGATGGCTTGATCGATGCGAAGGATATTGTCGAGATCGGAAAGCCCTGGGCGGATGTGACCTTTGGCCTGACGCTCGGCTTCACCTTCCGCAACATCAGCCTGAAAGCGATCGTCGCCGGAAGCTATGGCAACGATGTCTTTCGTTCATACGAACGGCAGGATGTTGTGAACAACAACTACACGGCCGCCTGGCGCGAGCGCTGGTCGGAAACCAATCCCGGTGGAAATTATCCGAGGGTTGTGATCAATGACACCAATAACAACACGCGCCCTTCCGATTTCTATGTCGAAGACGCGTCGTTCATGCGGTTGCGCAATTTACAGGTAGCCTATACGTTGCCAAAAACCATCCTGCCACCGCTGAAAATATCCGCACTCGAGGTTTATGTCTCTGTCGACAACCTTTACACCCTGACCGGGTACTCCGGGTTCGATCCGGAGATCGGTACCTCCGGATGGATCCTAGACACCGGCATAGACAAAGGATTCTATCCGCAAATGAAAACATACACTGCCGGAGTGAACCTATCATTCTGAAACTGAAAAGATCTTCGCTATGAAACCAACTAAATATATTACCGCCCTTGTCCTTTGCCTCTTTGCCGGATGTGACGACTTTCTGACCGTCAACCCGCAGAACAGGCAATTCGATACAAACTTTTACGCTACCGAAAACCAGGTCTTCGATGCGCTCATTGCCGCATACGATCCAATTCAATACTCGTGGTATGACGGAAGGTGGGTGTCCTCGGTGATGCTTGGAGAAATCTGGTCTGACAATGCAAACGCGGGCGGTGATGCCACCAACTTCGACCAACCTGGCTGGCAGCAAATTGACGATCTCAACACCGATGCGCTGACACCGGAAACACGCAGCCTGTGGCGCAAGTATTACATCGGTGTAAACAAGACCAACCAGTTGCTCAATAACGTTCGCGTTGAATCAACACTTGTCGGCCAATATCTCGCGGAGGCGAAGTTCCTTCGTGCCTTCTACTACTTTGAGCTCGCACGTACGTTCGGACCAGTGCCGGTCTTTACCACACTCCCCGACCCGTTCGATACGGGCAAGAAACGCAATACGCTATCAGAAGTCTATACGCAAATCACAAAGGATCTCGAGGAAGCAATCCCATTACTTCCGCTTCGATATGGTGATCCGGCTTTTCGCGGTCGCATTACAAAAGGCGCCGCCGAGGCGCTGCTCGGCAAGGCATATCTCTACTGGGCGGATCTGCTGAACGACGACAAAACGCTTTTCGACAAGGCCGTCACGCCGTTGAAGGGCGTCATTCAATCCAATCAATACGCGTTGCTGGACGACTATGCCGGTCTGTTCACATTCGGCGCCGCTAATTCGGTGGAGTCGGTTTTTGAAATACAATACACGAACCAGGTTGCCGCCGATTGGGGAACCCCGCCGGCATTCATCAATGGCAACATGATCGTTCAGCTTTGCGGGATCCGCGGCTTGTGCGCAAACCATCCGTTGTACGCTCCAGGCTGGGGCTTTATGCTGCCGACCCATTCGTTGTACAATTCGTTTCTTCCAGACGACACCTACAGGCGCAATGCGACTTTGATATCGAAGGCGGAGCTCACGGCTTCGGGGTGCTCCATTCAGGAGAGCGATCAGAATAAAACGGACGAGACCGGTTTCTGGCAAAAAAAGTATGCGAACTACAAAGCGTACACAGCTCCCGGTGGCGAAATCAATGTCCTGAAAGATGCGAATCAACCGTACATCCGGTTTGCCGAAGTGTTGCTGATGTGCGCCGAGGCGCTTGTCCGCGGGACGGGTTCGGAGCAGGAGGCGTTGTCGTATATCGACGTGGTCAGGGAACGGGCGAAAGGTCCTGGCAACAACACCGGGAACTTCAAGACTGCGTCCACCCTGATGTCGGAAAACGGATGGACAGCTTTGGAGCTGATCTGGTATGAGCGCCGGGCGGAGCTTGCTGGCGAAGGAGACCGGTGGTTCGACCTGGTCCGCTCGGGACGTGCAGCCAGTACGTTGTTTCCCTCCGGAGACCCGCGGGCGGAAAATTTCTCAGCCCAGGACCTTTACCTGCCAGCGCCTCAGCGCGAGGTCGACATCACCAACGGGCAGCTGACAACATATCCAGACCCTTCACTATTTAAATAAGACCAAAACCCAAATAAATAATCTACTATGCAAAGAGTTGTAAACCCCGGATGGTTGCTGATAGTGCTTCCCATCTTTCTGATCGTTTTTTCATGTAAAGAAGACGATCCCGAACCTTTACCGATTGCGAGCTTCCAGTTCGAGAAAGACCCCACTGATTTCGCAAAAGTTTCGTTCATGAATTTTTCGCAGAATTTCAAAACCCTGTCGTGGGATTTCGGCGATGGCACCGCGCCGGTGACGGAAGAAAACCCCATTCACACTTTTGCCGCGGAAGGAACCTTTACTGTGAAGCTGACCGCCACGAATGGAGACGGCATGTCATCCGAAAAGACGGAGGAGATAATCATCTCGGATCCACAGTCGGAATTGAAAAAGCTGACAGGAACCACATCAAAAAGCTGGAAGCTTCTGCGCGACGTATCCGGCGGACAGTTTCCAATGGTGGTGGGTAACCAGGCGAGAACCGTGATCCACTGGAGCTTTGGTGGCGTAACTCCGCTGGGGGAAAGACAATGCGCGCTCAACGATGAATTCATTTTCGCCCTGGATGGAACATACACCTATGAGTCGAACGGAGACGTATTCGCGGACGCGGGCGATTTCGGCCCCTGGAGCAATGACATCGGCTCCGTATGCGTCCCGTCGGTGGACGAAAACTTTGTCGGAAAAAACAATGTCGACCTCAGTGCCTGGAACGACGCCGTGCACGCGTTCACCTACAACTCCGATCAGAAAAAGCTGACGGTTACCGGACTCGGCGCATTTGTAGGCTTGCAAAAAGTCGGCACCGGCGTGGAAGTCACTTCCCCACAGCAGTCGGTAACATACGATGTGGTGCGCCTTGTAGATTCTCAAGTTGATACACTCATCCTCGAGTCGTTGATCGGTACCGCCAATTACTGGAGATTTATCCTGGTTCATTACGATAACCCCGCGCAAGAGCCTGCAATGCCTGTAGCCCCTCCGGTAGCCAATTTTGATTATGAGGTATCAGGAGGAACAGTAACTTTCGAGAACACTTCGAGCAATGGCCAGAGCTGGGATTGGGACTTCGGTGACGGTACTGCCCATTCCACTGAAAAGGATCCGGTACATACCTATTCCAGCAATGGCTCTTTCACGGTGAAGCTGATCGCCACCAATGCTGCAGGATCGAGCACCGCTACAAAGATGGTCGCCATCGGCGCGGCGCCGTGCACCCCGGAAGCTGCGGCCTCTCTCAACCCTTCCACCGGCATCAAATTCACGCTCGATACGGATAATCCGAAAGCCGTTTTTGGCGGCTTCGGCGGAGTAAACGGCGGCCGCGTGGAGAATCCTTTCATTACTGGCATCAACCAAAGTTGTTATGTGAACCAGTATCACCGCGGCACGTCAGGTTGTGAAGTCTGGGGTGGCGCGGCTGTGGGCCTTGAAACTGCGATCAATTTTGCAACGGACAAGAAAAAGTTTAAGTTGAAAGTTTACGCAGCCACCAAGGTGAGCGATGTCGTGCTCCGGCTCGAACGCCTTGCATATCCCGATACGGAGCCCTCCGCCGAACGAACAGCAACGATCACGGCGACCGCCGAGTGGCAAGAGCTGACGTTCGACTTCTCGGATATCACCGACCCGAATACCTACAAGAACATTGTCATTTACTTCGACAAAGGAAGCTGTGGCGAAGAGGTGTTCTTTTACTTCGATGACCTTGAGCAGGTGAATTGATAATTTAGGATGTTTAATTTGGACAAAGGGGCGCATGCCCCTTTCTCTTTTTCTCAGATCTCATTGACCCCACGCGTTGCGCAGGAACCGCAGCCAGTTTCCATGCATGACTTTCGCAATATCCTCCGAACTATAGCCGCGTTTTGAAAGCAGACCCGGAAGCTTTTGAAGATCGGCAATCGTTTCCAGATCGTAAGGCGATTGCTCCTTTCCGTAGGCGCCGTCGAGGTCAGACCCGATCGCGATGTGGTTGGCGTTGCCGGCAATCTGGCAGATATGATCCATGTGGTCGATGACCACTTCCAGGTTGCAATTTGTATCGCGCGGCGTGGATTTTCCACGTACCCAGTCCGGCACCATCATCCAGGTATCCAGCACCCCGCCGATCACCGCATTCCTCGCTACAAGCTCGCGGATCATGTCGTCGCTGAACTGCCGGTTATGATCCACGAGCGCGCGGCAATTGTTATGGCTTGCCCATATGTGGCCGTGAAACAGGTCAAGGGCTTCCCAGAAACAATCATCACAAAGATGCGTGGCGTCAAGGATGACGTTGAGCCGCTCCATTTCTTTAAGCAAATCGCGCCCCGGCTTGCTCAGGCCTCCGCTGGCATCGGTACCGTTGGCGTAACGGCCCGGTCCATAGTGTCCCGGGCCCACGGCCCGCAACCCATATGCGTATGCGCGCTCGAGGTGGCCCACCGTAACCAGTGAGTCCGCGCCTTCAAGGCTGAGGATATATCCGATCGGTTTATGTTCATTGGTTGTGCCGTCTTTCCAGACCATCAGGTGTTGTTCCAATGCGCGCAGGTTTGTGATCGGAACCAGCTCGCCAGCATCTTCCATCGCTTTGTACCAGGCCAGCTGTCCCTGTGTTTGAGCCCAGGCTTGTTCCGGAGAGTGCCAGCCAGGCAGCTTGTTGTCCCGTGAGACATAACGGGCGATCTGCGTGGCGACGACCAGTCCGATGTTTCCTTTCCGCAGCTCTGGAAAGCAGACCACACCTTTCGCCCGATCCGGTTTGTCGGTCATGTGTTTTTCGCGGTCACGGATCTCTTCGATCGGCCGGGTATAATCGCGGTTCCATTCCATGGCATTCATGGCAAGGTCCAGATGGGCGTCGACAATGAACATGTTATTGCGTTAGATGGTGATCTTCCTGTTGCGAGAGATGTTGTACCAGTGGTCGGTAACGGTTTGTTTTTCGACCACCGATGCCTGGTCGTGTAACGCAACCGTTGGGCAAATGTGGTGCGGCACGCCATACAGTACGTCGCCGATGCCGTATTCTTTCTGGCATTTGAACACCATGTGCTCTTCACTGTGGCCCACCGGCTCGAGGTCCTGGCCGTTCAGAAAATACACACGTTGCTGTAACGGATTTTCAGATGCAATCGCTTTGTGGCCGAGGTCCAGACAAATTGTTTTCGGAGCAGGCTTCGAAATTACCCGCGCCATTACGAGTCCGGCGAAGTGGTATTGTTGTTCAGTGAGCGTTTGTTCATACCCTTTATCCCAGTAGATGAAAGTTCCCGGGCTGCATTCCACGGTCTTGCGTTTGCAGTGTATGGAAAAAGTCGGCGTACCTCCTGCGACGATCGTCAGATCGCGATTGAGATTTGTGGCCAGTTCGCGCCGGAG
>DASPNN010000090.1:0-5660 GCA_035626495.1 Chryseosolibacter sp. | reverse complement strand
CCGTAAAATTAGATTAATTGTTCGGACCCAGGGAATATTCCGAGGCAAACAGCAGTAATTTGAATTGAGTCTAAATCAATTGGCCATGACAATTCCGCGGTGCAGCAGTATGTCTTCAAGCTTCAAGGCGTAAAGCTGTCGACAATATATTTCTCGAAGCGATATGAAGTCTGCCAAATCCAGTGTGAGCGTTTTGCCTGCCGATGTCATGGGAACCTTGACGGAATCATAGCGGCTGTCTGTATTCAAGAGGAACTCTTCAACGTCCTGCGCTACCAGGAAACTGGCGGTCAGTAAGAACTCGCATACCGTCTGTTCAATTTCCTGCCCCATTACCTGCAGGGTAAACCGCGACCGCTTTTTGTCTAGTCTTAGGCCGATATCCTGGTAAAGTAGCTGTTCCAATGAGATGATTCGTAAGTTTCGACCGTAAATATAAGTCCTTATTTAGATTAAATACAAATAAGGCGTCGAAAATTCCTGAAAACAACATTAACGGCCGGTACTGGCGTAAAATACTGATGTTCGGGCATTTACACCCACGGACGCACTCCTGTAAATAAACGCGTTAGCCGTTGAAACATGAGTACCCGGATCTTACTAAATTGTATCATGCAAAAACTGACCAAACTGGTAGGGTCCATATTCGCGGTTGTCGTCTTTCTATCCCCATACCTTGACGCGTATGCCCAAACGCGCTATACACTCAAAACCGGTGAAATTTCGTTTACATCCAACGCGGAGCTCGAGCTGATCAAAGCATCCTCGGCGCAGGTTCAGGGGCTGATCGATCCACAGACAAACCAGTTTGCGTTTTCGATCGACGTTCAGACTTTCCGAGGCTTCAACAGCGAGCTTCAACGGGAGCACTTCAACGAAAAATATATGGAGAGCGAACGTTTTCCCAAAGCCAGATTCTCAGGAAAGATTATTGAGCAGATCGACTTTACGGCCAACGACACCTACGAGGTCCGTGCGAAAGGGGAGCTGGAGATCCATGGTGAAAAACAAACCAGGATAATCAAAGGCAGGATCACGACACGCGACGGAGTGGTGAAAGTGGACGCGAAATTCCTTGTCCCGCTGGCCGACCATAACATTACCATTCCCAGCATTGTGAGTCAAAAGATTGCCACCGAGATTGAAGTTGTTTTCACCGCGTCAATGGTCCTGCAATGAAGAGAGTACGAAGTGTTCTGGTTCTGCTTGCGATGTTGCTGGCCATGCGCGTTTTCGCGCAGCAACCGTTCTTTCAGGTATACAGGCTGCTAAATCAACGGGAAAGGGTAGAGGTAAATACGATGCTGCAAGATAGCCGAGGCTATATGTGGTTTGCCACAACCCAAGGACTTTTCCAGTTCGATGGCCAAAATTATACACGCTTCACTACTGCGGATAGCCTTGCCGATAACAACGTTACGGCTATGTGTCTAGATTCCGCAGGCGCGCTCTGGATCGGTTATAATAACGGAAAAATCTCCTGTTTCAAGGAAGGTCGCATCACGGCATTCAATCCGGACGAGGGAACATCGCACGCGCGCATATCCGATATCCTGTTCGACCATGCCGGAAACCTTTGGTTCTCGACCCTGAATGATGGTCTATACTACTATACGGCACAAAGACTGTTCAGGCTCGATGAACAGGAAGGAATGCCTGATCTTTATATATATGACCTCGCCCTCGATGCGAAAGGACGCGTGCTGGCAGGTACAGATGGAGGGGTAGCCATCTGTTCGCTCACCGGCAAAAACGCGTCCATTGAGGTACTTAACCAACACGATGGCCTGCCCGATAACATCATCCGGAAAATTATAACATCCCCGGATGGATATTGGTTGGGGTCCGAGGACGCAGGAATCATTCGGTATAGAACCAGCGACAACTCGTTTGCGCTTCTGCATTCCGGGTGGGAATATGGCGCCGTATACGATATGGCTGTTAAAAAAGACCAGCTGTGGATCGCCAGCGCACAGGGCGGCATTATGGCGTCCGGCCTCGAGGGAATTGGCCTCGTGAAGTACGAAAACATGCAACAACACTTTTCGTCGGTCAGCTGTCTCTACGTCGATGGCGAAATGAACATCTGGGCCGGGTCAAGGAATGGTGTTGCCCGGACCGTAGGAAACGGCATTGCCTTTTTTCGCGATCTGCCCGACGATAACGTCCTGGCTGTGTGTCGCGATCTTGCTGGCGGACATTGGTTTTCAACCAGCGCGGGCTTGTTCAAAGGAAATGCCGGAGCGGATGGTAACTTGGCAGTAACGCGCCCCCTGGCAGACACGCGATATCAAGATTTCACGATCATAAGTCTGTACACCGACGTCGAGGGACAAATCTGGGCGGGGCTCTATGGCGAAGGTGTGCTGCGAATTGATCCGTTGTCGGGGAAGATCGTTCATTTCGAGAAGGAATTGCGAAATGGAAATATTCTCAACATCGCAGGCAGAGCAAATGAGATCTGGATGGCGACATTGGGTGGCGCAACGCGGGTCCGGATTGAAAATGGAAAAGTTGCTTTCCGCAACTACAGCAGCCAGGAAGGACTTAGCTCGGATTTTATCTACCAGGTTTTCCCGGACAGCCGGGGGCGGATATGGTTTGCCACCGACGGCAAAGGTGTCGACATGCTTGACGACACAGGTTTCCACCATTTTCAACAAGGGTTGCCCTCCAAGATCGTTTATGGTTTTGCCGAGGACCGGCAGGAACGTATCTGGGCCAACGTACAAGGAAATGGGCTGTTTGTGTTTGATGGCCGCGAAAGCTTTCGGCCCGTCGATGCATCCCTGAAACCCAGAAAAAATGAACTCCATGCACTCGCTTCCGACGCAGATGGCAATCTGATCGTTGCCCACGATGAAGGACTCGACCTGATTGACGCGTCGGGGAACAAAATCAAATACCTCGGAGAAGAATCGGGGCTCGATGGAATGATTGTCAACCTCAATGCGGCGTCACGCGATGTGTCGGGAGCCTTATTCCTGGGAACCGGCGGTGGTATCATACGCCTCTCTGACAGCGAACAGTTTCTCAGCCGTGTGCCGGTCCCGACGATCAATGGGGTCAGAATCTTCGACCGTCCCGTGGATCTAAGCATGCTTGATAAGCTTGCGTACGATGAAAACAATCTTACCTTCAATTTCACAGGCATCTGGTACCAAAATCCGGAGCAGCTCTTTTTCAACTACAAGCTTGA
Organism: Chryseosolibacter sp.; assembly: GCA_035626495.1. Taxonomy (GTDB): domain Bacteria; phylum Bacteroidota; class Bacteroidia; order Cytophagales; family Cyclobacteriaceae; genus Chryseosolibacter. Next base: position 2,461 of record DASPNN010000090.1, on the reverse strand, counting down.
AAACTATGACGCCGGGTGGCTGGAGTCGCGGAACAATTCGGTGACTTATTCACGGCTTCCGCCTGGACAATACGTTTTCAGGGTTCGTGTATCCGAAACGGAGAGCTTTGCCAACAGTGCCGAGGCCACAGTCTTGATCACGATTCGTCCGCCGTTCTGGCGAACTTACACGTTTTATTTCTTTGCGCTTGTTGTCGCGTCGGCGTCCGCTTATGCGTTGATCAAGTTCCGCGAACGCAAGCTCAGGTATAACAATATGTTGCTGGAGGCCAGGGTCCGTGCCCGAACGCGCGAAATTCAGCGCCAAAATGATGAGATCCAGGCGCAGAATGAGGAGATCAGCGCGCAGGCCGAAGAAATCAAAGGGATCAATGAAAATCTCGAGACGCTTGTCCACGCGAGAACGGCAGAACTCGAGCAAAAAAATAAGGCCTTGGAGGAGTATGCATTCATCAATGCACACAAGCTTCGCAGCCCGGTGGCCAGTATTTTGGGACTGGCACATTTGATGACGAAGACGAACCTCGACCCGGAAGGCAAAGAGATCAATCTAAGACTCCAGCAGGCCGTCGACGAGCTTGACGATGTCGTGCGTTCAATTACCAAGGCCATTGAAAGCGGAGACCGGGAGCTTAACTACCGCGACAATAAATCCGACGTGTAATTCACCCGATTCTTGACTGACTATTTCCTGACGAGGCTGATTTTCACAGGGATTTTCTTCAGGGGCTTGTCTTGTTCGTAAACCTTGACACCTGCGATCTTATCGATGACGTCCAGGCCTTCTGTTACTTCGCCGAAAACCGTGTACTGCCTGTCCAAAGACATGTAGCCGCCACTGTTAACGTATGCTGCCTGCTGTTCTGCCGTCAGGTCAAGCTTAAAATTGAACATGTCGTTTTCCACCTGCGATTGCGTGTAAACGCTCCCGTGAACAATAAAGAATTCCGAGGCGGACGATTCGCGGTTCGGATTATTTTCTTCCGACTGTGCCATCGACAAAGCCCCCTTTTTGTGGATATACTTTTTATTGAATTCAGCGGGAATGGTGTAGCCCAGGTCTTTTGGATGGATTCCGGCCTGAATCATGAACTGGTAGAAAATCCTGTAAAACTCCGCCTGTTCATAGGAGCCTTCTTTGATGTTCTTGATAAAATTCGCGCGGTGCAGCGGCGTATCGTCATAGAGCCGTATCCGCATGTTCCCATAATCAGTTTCGAACAACACTTCGCTTTCAGGATTCTTCTCGCCGTACTCCAAAAGAACCTGTACGACATTTTCCTGGGTGACCGGGATGGTTTCCGTTTTCGTTTTACACGCGCCGGCCACCATGAACAGTGAAATGATAAAGATTGACCGCATGCTGATGATCTTCATTGCACGGGCAAGCTAAAAAAAACTTTCCATTCGGCGCAGATGAAAAAAGCACCTGTTTGCCAACAAGTGCTTTTGGTTTCAGCGAGTTGAATTTCAGACACCAGCCTCATCTGCCGGACTGGTGTCGTCCGGTAAACTTCGGTTCGCTTTCTGACTGCGGTGGAGTCGTTGCGCGGAATGTTTCGTTAGCTCATTTTCGTCCCTGAAAATGTCTTCCACGGATGTTTTGTCCTCGAGGTGCTCCTGTATACGGTCGTGCGTAATGTCCGTCTTGTTCAGCGGGTTCTGTGGCGATACCGGGTCCGGTATATTCCTTTTTGAATTTTTCATAGTCCCTCCCCTTAATGCAAATAGTCGAAAAAAACTTATGCCTTTGAAGTTGCGCTACCGTCCCCTTCAAACAGCTTTTCCTCGTATTCATGGGCGTGTTTGCCGGCACAAATATGCCGCTCGAGGTATTCGGCATATTCGTGCGTGAACGCCGCCCCGTAATAGAGAATGAAGGAGCTGTAAAAGATGAAAAGCAACAGGAGCGCGAAGGATGCAGATGCGCCAAAGATCGAAGCGATGCGCGCGTGCACCAGCACTTTGCCAAGTACCCATCGTCCCCCGGAAAAAAGGATCGCGGTGACAAAGGCACCGTTGAGCGCCACCTCAAGATCAACCCGCGCTTCCGGAAGTACTTTGAAAATGAGCGAAAACCAGATCGTTACAATAATCAGCGAAAATAACCCGTTAACGAGTTGAATAACGACAATGCCGGCTTCCGGAATGATTGTTTGCAGGTAGTCGAGAGAGATTGCGAGGGAAGAATCAATCAGCAGCGATATAACGATCAGCCCCCCGGTCAGCAGCACAATCAACAGGAGTTTCAGTCGCTCGCGAAACCGCTGCCGGATGCTGCGTGACCGATGCCGTAGCCGCCAGAGTTTGTGAATATTATGCTTGACCACACCGAGCAGCGTTGTGGCAACGAAAATAAAAAACACGATTCCTGCCGTAGCCAACCACCAGGTCGTCTCCGCTTTCATGAAGTTCTCGACGATTAGCTGAATATCCCGGGCGGTTTCATACCCAACTGTTG
>DASPNN010000089.1:0-2458 GCA_035626495.1 Chryseosolibacter sp. | reverse complement strand
GTACAGCGGGAAGACAGCCATCAGCCCATACACGCAGAAGTATTCAATCGTCTTAAATGCCTCGAAGCCTAATAAGGGAAAAACGGACTGAAGCGGAATGCCATTGCTGTTCAGTGTCAGCGACCTGAGCATGATACCCGCACACAACAGAGCAAGATAAATATACTCCTGTCGGCGTCTGTATAACAGGAATAGAATCACGTGATAGACCGTCATGGCCATCAGACTTCCGGCAAAAAAAATAGCAATTCCTGTTTCAATCATATCCGTAAATGGAAACTTATTTCGAGCTCAACAGCCCGGTGCCTCTGAATTCGGAAGGCGAACCGTGAACACGGATCCTTCCCACCTTCGTGACGCAACGGCGATGGTGCCGCCAAGCTTGTCGACCATCGACTTGACAATGTAAAGGCCGAGGCCTGTGCTTCCCCGTTCGGCCTTGTAGAACATTGTAAAAATATTGTCAACACACTCCTGGTCTATGCCAATGCCGTTGTCTTCAACGCGGATGATCGTATGAAGCGCGTCCACCGCGATTGTGATCTTGAGCGCGGGTTCCGAGCTATGCGGATCGTGAAACCGAAATGCATTCGAGATCAGATTCTTCAGGATGATGTGTATCCGGGCGGGGTCCGAAAAAAAACGTTCGTTGCCTTCAACCGTGGTTTCCACCCTGATCTGATGATAAGTATGGCGGAATTCGCGAAGGATCACCTCCAGTTCCTTTTCGAAATCGATGGCCTCATACAGCGGCTCGGTTTTATTGAAGGTAATATTGACAAGACTTTTAAGCAGCGTGTCCAGGTGGTTGACTTGCGCGCGGATCATGGTGTTGTATTCTCCAATCACGGCCGCAGGTTGTTCCAGCGCAATCAGGTGTGTCAAACCGAGAATTGTCGTGAGCGGAGACCGCATGTCATGCGAAGAATGATAAATGAATTTGTCGATCTCCTGGTTGAGGCGTTCGAGCTCCGCCATCTGTTTTTTCTTGTCGGTAATGTCGATGAGGATGCCTTCCGCAAAACCCTGTTTGGGAAAAAAACGGCAGCTCACGGAAAGCCACAACCCGGATCGTTGGAGCTGCGTTTCCCAGTTTTCAAGCACTTCGCCCTTGCTTTCGCAGTCGATAAATCGCGACACCATTTCTTCACGCGTGAAAACTTCCGACATCCGCAGTCCCTGCATCTCGCTTACACCCAGCAGCTCTTTTGCTTTTTCATTCAACACGATGATGCGAAGGTCATTCAGCCGGAATTTGAAAATCCCGATAAAAGAGTTGTTGAACAGGTTCAGGTACTCGTCGCGGACACGCTTGACCCTGTAGTTGTACAGCGCGTTGTGCGTTGAATCTTTGATCACCAAACGAAACCCTGTCAGCGTACCGGTGTCGCTGCGGAAAGCCGTGATGCGGATCTTCGCAAGAAAGGAAATTCCTTTTTTCTTCACACAGGAACCGGAATAGCAGAGTTTACCGTACTCCAGCACTGACTGTAGATCTTCTTCAGGCCTGCCGAGAATCACTTCCTCTTTCGGATAGAAAATAGAAAAATGTTTTCCGATGACTTCCCACTCCTCGTATCCGGTAACGTTCACCGCTTCGAGATTGCTGCTGATGATAACCCCGTGCTCGTTGAGAACAAATTCCTCATATCCGCGCAGCGTATTGCAAAATACATTGAACCGATCCTGGTCGGTAAGTTTTACCGGCTGATGATCCAGGAAGTCTGACGGTTCGTCATGGATAAACCGGTCATGATGTACGTTCAGTTCTTGCACAGCAGTGGGATATGCCTGCAAAGAAAGCCCATAGGGCTCCAGGCCGCCACGATTGCGGGGTAACAAATCGGTAACATCAACGTTGACAAATGGTTACATGAATGCTTTAAGATTCTGAGAGCCAATCTTTTATAACGTAACGTGAGGCAAGTGGAAATTATTCCACAGTGTTCAGAAAGGCGATCAGTGTTTGCTCGGCGCCAAGTTCAAGCTTCTTGCGCAAGCGGTGACGCGCGACCTTCGCACTTTCCTGCGAAATATTGAGGATCGCCGCGATGCCGCGATTGTCCAGATTCAATTTGATCAGAGAGCATAACTTCAGATCATTCGCGCTGAGGTCGGGATATTTTTCAAGGAGCTTTTTGAAAAAGTCGCGATGAACTTGTTCGAAGTGCATTTTAAAGTTCTCCCAATCGCGGTCGAGGTGAAAGCTATAGTTGACCATATTTACCAGGCCGTTCAGCTTTTGCTTAACACTTGAATCGGGTGAATTTCTGATCTCTTCAACCGATGCTTTCAGATTCTCCAGTATTTCATTTTTTTGAATGAGGTTCAGCGTGTAGGAAGCGAGCTCCTTGTTTTTGTAATCCAGCTGGCTTTGCAGCTGCTGCTCGGTCAGCTCCCGATTACGAAGCTCCGATTCAAATAGTGTCCGGCGTTCTTCCATCAACTGGCTCTCTTT
>DASPNN010000088.1:0-5824 GCA_035626495.1 Chryseosolibacter sp. | reverse complement strand
AGTTCCTGGGTGAAAATCTTCTTCTATGTTTTGTGGGACTGTTGCTGGGGCTGTTGCTGGCAGAATGGCTTGTGCCGGCTTATGATGCGATGTGGCCGTGGCTTGAGTTGCACATGACCTATTCGGAGAACGTCAGCTTTTTGCTGTTTCTTGCCGGCTTGCTGGTCTTTACGGCGCTGATCGCCGGCGGTTATCCGGCGTTTTATATCACCTCTTTTGAACCCGTAAGCATTTTGAAGGGAACCCAGAAGTTCGGTGGCACTAACTGGTTCACCCGGGTGCTGCTCGGATTGCAATTTTTCATTTCGCTGACGGCAATCATATTTGCGGTAGCGTTTTACGGCAACGCAGAATATCAGAAGAATTATGACCTCGGCTTTTCGACCAGTGGAGTGATCAGCGTTTGGATCGGCAACGAAGGTGAGTTCAATACATACAGGGATGCTTTATCGGCAAATACAGACATCAAAACGATTGCCGGAACACGTCACCACGTCGCGACTTCCTGGTATAACGATCCGGTAACGCATGAATCGACCGAGCGGGAAGTTGACATCATGGAAATCGGTGACGATTATATGGAAGCGCTGAACATGACGCTGATCGCCGGTCGCAAGTTTGAGAAAAATTCAGCAACAGACCTCAAGGAATCTGTCCTGGTTACCGAGGAGTTTGTCCGCGATTTTGGATGGACGGATGACCCCATTGGCAAGCGCATCGTATGGATGGATACGGTCCAGTTTTATGTGGTCGGCGTGGTGAAAAATATTTATGCGCGTGCCTTGTGGGAGCCTGTACGTCCGATGATGATACGGTATACGTCTCCGGACAGATATCAGCAGCTGGTCGTGAGCATGCCGGCGGCCAAAATGAAGGATGTCAACGAGTTCATGGAGAAGAAGTGGAAGGAGGTATTTCCGAATTCCGTTTATAACGGGGAACCGATCGATGAGGAACTTGCCGAAACACTCGAGATCAACACCAACATCGTGAAGATGTTTTCGTTCCTTGGCTTCTTCGCGATTCTGCTTTCCGCAACCGGCCTGTATACACTTGTCTCCCTGAACATCATAAAAAAGATGAAAGAGATCGGGGTCCGGAAGGTACTTGGGGCTTCGGTGGCCAACATCGCGCGTGTCATCAATCTGGAGTTTGTCATTATCTTGCTAGTCGCTTCCGTTTTCGGGGGCGCCCTGGGCTACTGGTCGACGGATGTGATCATGGATTCGATCTGGGAATATTATAAAAAGCTTGACGTAGTGACTTTTTCGGTTTCTGTGATCATTATGTTCATCATTGCTGCGATCTCCGTGAGCTTCAAAACCATTAGTACCGCTTCATTGAATCCTGTCAAGACATTGCGCGACGAGTAAGAAGTTCCAGTGAAGGCCTGCCACATCTGTTGGTGGGCTTTTTTTTTATCCCGCCTAACGCGGATGTCGCGATTTTATTTCTCAGGTGCTGCAACGGGCCCCCATTTAATTCAGTCTACACTTTGAGTCATCATGATTTTGACTGACGTGTAACCTTTACTTAATGGGCCGCGTCATATTCGCGTAATTTTAATTTTCCACCCATGCTCAAGAATTATTTCAAAGTCGCCGTCCGCAACATCCTGAAGCATAAGTTTTTTTCCGCGATCAACATATTTGGAATGACAACTGGTGTTACAGCCTGCCTGCTGATCATTCTGTTCGTTGCCGATGAGCTTAGCTATGATAAGTTTCATGCGAATGCGGACAGGATCTACCAGGTTGGCCTGCACGGGAAGATTGCCGGGCAGGATATCATGACCGCCAACACTTGTACTCCGCTGGCGGAAGCGCTCGTCGCTGAGGTTCCCGAGGTCGAGGCGGCCACGCGGGTGATTCCATTTTTCGGTAAGCCGGCGGTGAAATATGACGACAAGGCGTTTACAGAGGAAAAAGTTTTCTACGCGGATTCGAATTTTTATCAATTTTTCAGCTTTGCGCTGCTGGAGGGCGATCCCAACACTGTGTTGAAAGAGCCGAACTCGGTGGTGGTGACGGAGGCCATTGCGAAGAAATATTTTGGCAATGAGTCACCAGTGGGTAAGACACTCGTGATTGGCAATGACAACAAAGCTTTCAAGGTGACAGGCCTTGCCGGCAACCCGCCGACGAATTCACATTTTTCATACACGATGCTCTTATCGAGTTCGTCCAATAAGTATTATGCGAACGACATCTGGCTGAATAATTTCCTGTTCACCTATTTCACATTGCGGGAAAATGCAAAGGTTGAGACTGTGCATGAGAAGTTTGTCAATTTGGTGGAAAAATATGTGGGCCCCGAGATCGAGCGCTTTATGGGCGTGTCTCTGAAGCAAATGCAGGGGCAGGGTGGCGAGTACGGGTACTATTCGACTAAAATCACCGATATTCACTTGTTCTCAATTTCAGAGGGTGATATCGAGCCTGGTGGGAACATTACATACATATACTTTTTTGGTTCCATCGCGATTTTCATTATCGTCATCGCATGCATCAATTTTATGAATTTGTCGACTGCGCGTTCGGCAGGCCGCGCCAAGGAGGTCGGGTTGAGAAAGACACTCGGTTCGCTTCGTGGTCAGATGATCGGCCAATTTCTTGCCGAGTCAACCTTATACAGCCTGGCCGCTGTTGTGCTTGCGTTCTTCTCATGTTATTTCCTTTTGCCGTACTTCAACCTTCTTTCCGGAAAGCAGCTGGCGATGAACGTGCTTGCCACTCCCCTGTTCATTATCTCCGTGGTCGCGCTGGTATTGTTTGTTGGGGTCGTGGCCGGTAGTTATCCGGCGTTTTACCTGACGTCATTCAACGCGGTTGAGGTCTTGAAGGGAAAAGTTCGCGCGGGTATGAGGAGCAAAGGTATCCGCAGCGCCCTGGTTGTGGTCCAGTTCATGATCTCGATCTTTCTGATAATTTTTACGCTGGTGGTGTTTCAACAAATCTCCTTCATGCAGGAGAAAAATCTTGGGATGGATAAGGATAATGTTCTGATCATTCAAAATACGGGCAGATTGGGCAGCAACAAAGAAGCATTCCGGAACGCACTCGCTCAGCAGGCCACCGTAAAAAAATTGAGTTATACGAATAACACATTTCCGGGCGTCAACAATACGACGGTGTTTAAGGCAGTGGACGGTGACCAGGATCACATCATGGGACAATACTTCGCCGACTATGACCACCTGGATGTCATGCGCTTTGAAATTAAGGAGGGACGATATTTCTCAAAAGACTTTCCTGCGGATTCTTCGGCGATTGTCCTGAATGAGGCCGCCGTTAAGGAATTTGGCTACACCAATCCGATCGGACAGCAAATTCTGCATAACGACGAGGATAAAATGGAGCGTCTTACGGTCGTGGGCGTCGTAAAGGATTTCAATTTCGAATCTTACAAGGATGCGGTGAGACCCCTTTCCATCCGGCTCGCACGCAACGCAAATAACCTGCTGATCCGCTACGAGGGCAGTCCGCGTGAATTGATTAGCCAGGTCGAATCCATTTGGAAACAGAACGCCTCCAACGAACCATTTGAGTATGCTTTTATGGATGAGGAATTCGATCAGCTCTTTCGGGCCGAACAACGGATGGGCACCATCTTCAGCATTCTGTCGGCACTCGCGATCTTTATCGCGTCGCTGGGGCTATTTGCGCTGGCGGCGTTCACTTCGGAGCAACGAACGAAGGAGATAGGCATACGGAAGGCGATGGGCGCATCGGTGTTCAGCCTGACCGTGCTCTTGTCTAAACAGTTTACCATGTTGGTCATTATCGGTTTTATTCCAGCGGCGGTATTGGGCTGGTATGCTTCGAACGAATGGCTTGGCAGCTTTGCCTACCGCATTGATGTCAGCCCGTGGATCATTGTGTTGAGCGGTGTGGGTGCCATCGTGATTGCTTGGCTAACGGTGAGTTACCAATCCATCAGGACCGCCGGGGCGAACCCGATCCAGTCCTTGCGGTACGAGTAGGCCGGTTAACAGGAAAGCGCGCTTTAAAACGCGCTTTTTTTGTTCCCGTTGCTGCTTGTTTTTTAGCAATTTTAAGTTGGTGGCCGGTGTCTGATTTAGCCGAACAATCTGTATATTGGCTTGGCTTGTTTACGAATGAAAGCGTCATGGAAAAGAAAAAAGTTTCGAAAAAAGCATTGAAAACACTGTTAAAGGATTCGATGCGGGAAGCGATCACAAAACTCGAATTGCCGGCCCCGAACAAAAGGGTTAAGAAACTGATATCGAAAACATCCAAGGAACTTGCTGCCGAGTTTTCGGACCTGCTGAAAAAGCAGGGACGAAAGGCAAAAGCCCGGACACAGGAACTCACGTACGTGGAGGACGTACTGAAGGGCAAGAGCGAACGGAAGCCGAAAAAGTCACGCATCGCATAACCGTCCCGTTATTTTCTTACACCTGGCCTTGCTTTCGCAAGCGTTTTTTATTTTCAAAGCGGCGCTCCAGCTCGTCGGCCAGAAATAGCGGGATCAGCACCATCATCATTCCGTAAAAGATGTCTTCCACAGGGATCGTCATTATCCTTACGCCGGTGTTTTCGTTGTTATTGTACCAAACCACGGGCTCGTCTGTAAAAGCGCCGGTCAGCGTCCCATTCACGATCAGGAAGGGGACCAGCAATACCAGGTAACTGAAATAAAACCGTCCCATATATCGCGGCCGCACCTTTAACATATGATATGCGAGGAAAAACCCGGTCAGCAAAAATGTTACGCTTGTATAGGCCCGTTCCATGAAATAAATGCCTAGGATCAAACTGACGATGATGAGAGCGCTTGATATCAGTTCATGGTGCGGAAAGAAATAATCCCGTTCAATGAGTTGGTTAAAGACAAAGTAGGTGAACAGGCAGGCATATGGAATGCATATGAAAAACAGCACCTCTTCAACCGGTAGATTAAAAATATATTGACCCGTTACGTACTTTTCGTTGAACCCCCAAACGCCCAGTTCTGTAAAAGCCATATCCCAGGCAATGAAGAAAACAGACGATAACAAGATTGCCGGCAAAACGAATTTCCACTTTTTAAAAAATTTTGTCTTGCGATTGAAGCTGAACGCCAGGGGGATACCGAGGGTTATTGCGTTAACAAGAAGGTATAAATATTTCAGGTTCAATGGTTGCTATTGGGTTTCAGACCGCTGTTTTTTCAACACAAAGTTCCGGGGTTCATATTTTTTGGATGCGATGAGGAAGCCAAATGCTTCGCACCCGGTACGGGTATGCTTGCTGTGGTGTACATAGTGCGCATGGATCATCCGTTGCAAATACCGGTTTTTATAGGCAGTTCGCCACCGGATCCGTTGATGGACAATAATATCATGAAAAACAAAATAGAACAATCCATACAGAAAAATTCCGAACGCAACCGCGAGCATGTAAGGGTTGTAAGTCACTACGGAGTAATAATAGAACAACCCGATCGAGGGAATACTGAATACGACAGCAAAAAGGTCGTTGCGTTCAAGAATGTCGCTGTGTACGGTATGGTGGGACTTATGCCAGGACCACAGGAACCCGTGCATGACAAACTTGTGGGTGAACCACGCAACGAATTCCCACATCAGGAATGTTGCCGCGCTAATCAGGATACAAATCAAAAATGTGACCATGGCGATCAACCAGTTGTTTTAACAAGACCCAGCGGAAATAAATTGCTTAGCACTTTTTCACGATGGTCAAAAATCTCCTTGACCTTTCTACCGACGAATACTGCGTTGGCGAGCCTGCCCACCCATCCGAATGGAATCGCGTACGTAAGCTCGTCAGTCATCTCAACCCCGTCAGAAACCTCGCGGAAA
>DASPNN010000087.1:0-4174 GCA_035626495.1 Chryseosolibacter sp. | reverse complement strand
AATGAGGCTGGCCACCGAGGCACCAAGCACCTTCCTGATTCCGATTTCCTTCGTACGTTGTTCCGAAATAAAAGCGACCAAGCCTGAAAGACCAAGAATGGAAATGAAGATCGCAAGTCCTGCGAAGGAGTTGAAGAGAATACCCATACGCTTCTCGCTGGTGTATAATTTAGCTAAGTCCGCGTCTATGAAACCATATTCAAAATTATGAGAGGGATTAAGGCTGCGCCAGATGTCTTTTAGAGACGCAATGGCTTTTGGAACACTTCCCGGTTCCGAACGAAACACCACGAAACCAGGCTTTGAGCTTAGTTTCAGCACCATCGGTTCAATCGGTTGCTGCATGGGTTTGAAATTGAAATCTTCCACCACTCCAATAATTATTCCATCTTTGCCAAACACGCGCAGCGGCTGACCGATGGCGGAAGCTTCCGTAAGACCCATTATTTTCAATGCGTTTTCATTTACCACGTAGCAGGTCGAGTCATTTCCAAACCCTTTCGAATACCCTCGACCATGAAGCAACTGAACTTTGAATACTTCGAGAAAGTATTCGTCTACTTCCATGACCGAGAACATCGGGAGGAAATCGTCCTTCTTACCTTTCCACGATACGCCGACCGTAGCCCGTTCAACGTTGGTTGGCAATTCCGATACGAAGGAATAATTCATTAAATGGGAATCACCTTCAAGCATCTGTTGAAGTCTTTCGGTGTGTGTTTGCATGTCCCCTTTCAAGGGAACGTAAAGCAAATTCTCTTTATCGTATCCTAAATTCCGCTTCTGAATAAAACGAAGTTGATTGTAGATAAACACCGTGCAAATAAAAAGGGCAATGGAAACGGAGAATTGAAAGACCACAAGGATGTTGCGGAAATGAATACTGCGGCCAGCGGCTTTCATGATGCCTCCTTTCAGTACCTGAACAGGTTGAAAGTTTGATAGAAAGAAAGCCGGATATAAACCTGAAATAAAACTGGTGGCGAAGAAAATCAGCAACAAAGGCATGACAAGTTCCCCATCACTAAGCGTAATTTTCAAATGTTTGCCTGAAACGTCATTGAAAAAAGGGAGCACTGCCGCGACAAGCATGATTGAAAAGAGCAGCGATATAAAAGTTATCGTGAGTGATTCACCAAGGAATTGCCGGATTAGCCTGGATCTGTCAGCGCCAATCACCTTCCGCACGCCTACTTCCCTGGCGCGTCGCGAGGAACGGGCTGTGGCGAGGTTCATGAAGTTGACGCATGCCACGAGTAAAACTAAAATTGCAGCTATCGAAAAAATGCGTACGTATTGAATACTGCTGTTCCCATCCACGTCATATTTTAAGTCAGAGTAAAGATGAATTTCCGTCAAAGGTTGAAATTTAAACTTTGCTTCAAAGCTTGGGGTTTTGGTCTTGAAGATCTGGCTGAGTTTCCGGGTGATGCTCTCGAGAGCAGCAACGGAAGCATTCGCTTCTTCGTCCAGTTGTATGTAAGTGTAAAAGTTAAAATTGTCCCAGAGGTTATTCGTAATCGATTCATCGGTCCTTTCCCTTGAAGACATTGGCAACAGCACATCAAACTGCAGGTGCGATGTCGAGGGAATATTTTCCAGCACTCCCACAACGATGAAGTCGTCGGTGCCATTGATCCTGATGGTTTTACCCATTCCCGTTTCCGAGCCAAAATACTTCCGAGCTAACCGACGGGTAATGATCACTCCATAAGGTTTCTCCAGTGCTGTTTGCTCATTTCCTTCTACGAGGGGAAAGGAAAATACCTGGAAAAAACTTGGCTCTGCATGAATGACTCCTTTCTCCTCAAATTTTATACCTCCGGCTTCAACCAAAGTTATAGCTCCAAAATCGGGTCGTAACCGCACAGTATTTTTTATTTCGGGCATTTCCGATCTTAAAGTAGTTGCCAGCGGATAGGAAGATAGCGCAAGCTTCTCGTCTCTGATCTCTGCTGTTAGGCGGAAAATCTTATCTGCATGAGCGTGAAAGCGGTCATAGCTAATCTCATTTTGAACCCACAACAAAATGAGGATGCTGCATGCCAGACCGGTTGACAGACCCAGCAAATTGATAAAAAAGGAAGCTTTGTAGCGCTTAACGATTCTGTAGGTAATTACCAGGTTATGGTGGAACATGGTGAGATGGTTAGGTGAATACGATAAGGACGACACGCAAAGCGAAAAGTTGCATCATGCTCCTTCTGCCAAAATCAAGTGGCAGTTCTCTTACAACCAGGTCGTTGTTTATCGTTCCGTCACCTTATCTACTGTGGCCGGGTGGACAATGCGTCTGCAACGATTTTATATCACGAACGTCCTCGACCAGACGGCTTCGGGCATTCTGGCCCGGCCATTCAAAACTCCCGGATACTGACATTCCTGTAAAATAACTCGGCAAACTCGGATTGCAATAAAATCCTGCCTCCGATCAGGCTGGAGTTTTCGCCGTAATTCACTACAACGCCGTTAACGATGTGCACGCACTTGCCATTGAAGGAAATCACTTCGACCGTGTTCCATTCTCCATTGGGTTTTTCACTGTCTTTCTTTTTTGTCATTCTCGTGTACATGGAGGGCGCGTTTTGCTTTCCATCGACCTGGATGGTACTATATCCGAGTAGCCAAAAGTCACCTACGTCACCTTCCTGTATTTGACATTCGACGGACCGCGGCCAGATCTTGTCGGTTTCATCGGCCGGGACATTGTAACAAATACCGCTGTCCCTTTTGTTATTGAGGCGTGGCGGCCATTTGTCATTTCCCCATTTAAACTCAAGCTTGAAGTGATAGTTTTCAAAACCCTTCTCCGTCATGATGTATCCTGCCTCCTTGCCTGAGTCGTGAAGAACGCCATCCGCTTCCACGGTGAATACTTTCTCGGGGTCGTTGTTTTTGCCTTTGGTCTCCAGCCAGGTATACCAGCCATCAAGATTTTTTCCGTTCAATAACGAGGTAAATCGTTTCTGGAGAAAAACGGGTTTAATGTTCCGCACCAGAAATACATAATCGTTGTAGTCGCCATTCGCAGCTTCCTCCATACACACAAGAAATGTATTGAGTACGGGGTTCCCGCTTTTATCATTGACCGGATATACCCGCATGGCGTGGGCGGCATGAGCCGGATGCAACAACAGATTCCACAAATCTTCGGAATAGACGGTATGCGATGGACTTACTGCATAAAATCCGAATTCCTCATTACCGGGATCATAGACACGCGTGCCTCCTGAAAACGCCGGAAATAAAATCTGGTGTTCGGGAAAGTCTTTTGCAGCGGCAAGCATGCCGTTTTGGTGCTGACTTGGCCCGCGGCTCGTATTGGTATACAAACCAAAAGTGACTGGAAAATCTGGGGAAAATCTCGCAACAGGGATCATTTCTACCGGGCGGTTCACATCCGCTTTCTTGAATAGTGCGGGAGCAAGCTCGTCACCCTGCAAGTCTGGACTCAGACTATTGGCCAGCGTTGTCCAACCCAGGTTGATTTTATAACCGAGCGCGTCAACCACAGATGCAAGCGATGGTTCGTTATCGCCTTCAAGGCCTTTTGTACTTAATCCGGACAGTTCGATCCTGGAACTCATACCTTTTACCTGGAGTGTCGCCCGGGCAATCCCGACAAAATTGACCTCGGGACGAAAATTGATTACAATTTTTTCCGGTTTACCTTCCAGGATCTCCTTCGGCTTCTCAGAGACGATGCCAAAAAATTTTGCGTGCGAACCGGTGATGTTCAGGTCCGGCACCTTGTTTCGTCCATTTACAGAATTGAGCTCGACTGTGTCAGACCTGCCAGCGGTGCCGTTGACAGCAGAAAAGACTGCGGTGGATTTATTGGCCGTGAGCTTTTGGCCGTAAGTCATGGGAACGCCCAGAATGAGCGCGGGAAGTAAAAAGACGATTGGGGTTACCTTCATAAATTCTTTAAATTATTCGGATACGGTTTGATTCCTTGAGGTTATTTTTTCGCCTGTACTTGCAGTCAATCTTTGAAGATCATAGCCGCAAACTGGTGGAGTGATCGTCTCCATGTTTGCCATTCATGAGCTGTTCCGGGGGATTCGTAGTACACATGCCTGATCCCGAGCTTGTCAAGCTCCAGGTGAAAGTTATTGACCGACTTATACATCCTCTCCGGTTCCGAGGTTCCAATACTGAGATAAACCAATTT
>DASPNN010000086.1:0-6250 GCA_035626495.1 Chryseosolibacter sp. | reverse complement strand
CAAGCGCTATCGTTATATCCCGCGCTTCGATGATCTCGCAATAGGATGTCTTTCCAATCGTCCCGGCAAAGAACGAATAGATAAAGTCCAGCCGATACGGCGGCACTTTTTTGAGGAAACAGACGTGCAGGATTCCGTCGCAAACGGATGCCGCCGGCGCGATTCGGGCGTTATTGCCATACTGCGATGAATTTGCGATTGCAATGATGAATGTCTTGCGTTCCTGGGCTTGATCGCCTGCTTTGATGGTTGCCATGAACTCTTTAAAGTGGAGGAACTGCGAGACTGTAATCCGGGTATACCCAGGAAGCCCGCGGTGCTTCTCCTTTCCAAAAAGATTGGCCACGTGGCCATCGAAGCCGATGCCCGACACATTCAGGGAAAGTTTCCCGTTCAGTCGAAAAGTATCCATGTCAATCGGCTGGCACGCGAATATTGCATCCACCGCGCGATGGAGGTCGAGGGGTATACCGAGATGGCGGGCGAGTCCGTTGCCCGATCCTTTCGGAACAATTCCCATTGGTGTGCTGCCGCCGATCATGCCATTGGCGACTTCATTCACGGTGCCATCGCCGCCAACGGCGATCACTGCCGAATACGCTCCGGACGCCTGCGCGTTCCTGGCAAGCTCGGTTGCATGCCCTCGCGCTTCGGTGAACGCAATGGTTGCCTCTGTGTCGCTGGCGCTGCTGGCATCAATAATTTTTTGTTCGAGGCCCGAGAAGTATTTGCCTCCAGAAAACTTATTGATAATGAATAATACCTTCTTAAATTCGTTCACATTTCAACATTACAAATTTTTGCCGACATGAAGGATTTCAAACCGCGTAAGCTCATGTTCAAGGCATGGAATACCGAATCGCGGTTGCTGATGCGGCTAAATTCGATCGAATGCGTCCGGGGGGAGCTCGTCAAGAAGAACCACATCATCCTTCAGTTTACGGGCCTGTACGATACAGAAGGAGACGAGATCTATGAAATGGACCTGCTGCTGAAAGGGTCCGATAAATATGTGGTCATGTGGGACATTGAAAGGAATGGATGGTGCACCGTCACGCACCCGGGCCGAACGGACCCTCAGCCGTTAACCAGCGCAAGCGTTGCAAATGCGAGAAGACTTTGGAGTATTTTTGAAAGTGAAAAGAACTGACTACTGTTTCAGTTTCTCCTGGATGTACTTCACTGCCTGTCCGAAGGTCTGCAGTTTTTCAGCATCGTCGTCAGGTATCCGAATGTCAAACGTTTGCTCGAATTCCATCACGATCTCGGCGTAATCAAGCGAATCGATTCCCAGGTCCTTGACAAAATTCGCATCCGGCGTAATCTCTGACTCGGCGATACCGAGCTTCTCAATCAATATTTCCGTAACCTTGCGTGGAATATCTTGCATAGCGGTTGTCGTAAGGGCGTAAATGTATTAAATGCAGACTAGCCGTGCAAACGAACATGTTGAGTCTTGATCAGGGGCTTTTTTTCCAATTTACCGGATCAACCCGCCAGGCTTTAAGCGACACCAGCTGCTCGTCGGAAACATATTTCTCATGCGTGGCAAAATTCAGTAAATGACCGTAATCACTCAGCGTGATCAGTGATACGTCAGCCTCGTAAAAATTGCGCGTGGCGATGTCGAAGCCGTAGCTGAAAATTGATACCATGCCCAATACCTGAAATCCGGCATCACGGAGTGCCTGCACGCTCTTTAACGAACTTCCGCCGGTCGATACCAGATCTTCGACTACGACCACCTTCTGTCCCCTCGTGATCTTTCCTTCGATGAGGTTCTCCATACCGTGATCCTTCGGCTTGGGCCTCACATACAGAAACGGCAGCTTCATTTGATCGGCCACCAGTGCCCCTTGCGCGATCCCCGCCGTGGCTACCCCGGCGATCGCCTCGGCGGTGAAAAAATTCTCCTCGATCGCCCGGACGAGTCCGTCCCTGATAACATCACGGATTTCCGGGTAGGACAGCGAGAGCCTGTTGTCGCAGTAAATCGGCGATTTCCATCCTGAGCTCCACGTGAATGGTTTGTCGTTATTAAGCTTGATTGCCTGAATTTCGAGCAACATTCTGGCAACCTGGCCAGCGGTTTCTTCCTGAACTTTAATGATAGGCATAGCCCAAAAATAGAATTATTTCGTCTCAACCGGCAATCTTCGGATCATGTAAAATTACGGGCAAAATCCCCTCGCCCAAATACCACCAACCTTGAGGCCGGTCCGGATATTTTCAGTCAATGCTGGCTTGGGGCATACGTCATTTTCGCCGTTGCCGCCAATCGGTGCGGGATGTAATTTTTTTCACCGAATTATTTCAAAAGGAGTTTGCCGCCTTGAGAAATATTTATTCTTTTGCGAGGGTGGTTTAATATAAGCGGATGATCATTTTCATTAACGACATTCCTGTCAGGATTTTCAAAGGGGAGGAACAACCGGACCCGGGCAGGATCAGTCACATCATCGACTCATCTCAGGAACCCATCACACAAGCTAAATTCATCCACCATCTCTGGGTCAAAAACGCCACGGAAACCGACATCGACATCATTCTGGGATTCCTCGACTCAAAAGTACCGACAAGCCTGCTCTCACTGTTTATTTCGGTGCCGGACTATTCTTCCACGAAGGCTTACCTGAAACGCAGGTTCAAGGTTGTAAAGGCAGCCGGCGGCCTGGTGCGAAAGAAGGATAAATTCCTCATGATCTACCGCATGAAGAAATGGGACCTGCCCAAGGGAAAAAAAGAAAAGGGCGAACGCTATAAGCAGACGGCCGTTCGGGAAGTTCAGGAAGAATGCAACATCACAGTCAAGCCGGGTCAAAAGATCTGTACAACGTGGCACACTTATACCATGAACAAGCGGGCGATGCTGAAACGGACCCGTTGGTATTTGATGGATTGCATCGACGACAGCCGCATGAAGCCCGAGGTGACAGAAGACATCGAGGAGATCCGCTGGATGAGTCCCAAAGAAACGTACCACGCCCTGGAGCATTCCTACAAGTCGATCAGCTATGTCTTCGAGAAATACTACAATAAAAGCGCTGTCAAATCCCAGCGATAATCAAATCCTATAAGGCAGGAAGTCGGAAACATCTCCTCCGTAACGGTGCACTTCCCGGATAATGGACGAGCTGATCCAGGCAAACTGCGGTGAGGTGATCAGAAACACCGACTCGAGGTCTTCGAACAGCTTTCGATTCACTTGTGAAATGCTGTTCTCGTACTCGTAGTCCGTGGTGTTTCGGATGCCGCGCAGCAAAAACTTCGCATTGTGCCTCTTTGCGAATGCTGCCGTCAGTTCTGCGTAGGTGGAAACCCTAATATTGGGATAGTTTTTGAATGTCGCCTCGATGTGGCGCACCATCTCATCAATCGGGAAGTAACGGTTACTCTTCTGACTGTTGTAACCAATCGAAATGATGATCTCATCAAAAAGTCTAAGGCCCCGTTTGACGATGTCCTCATGTCCTTTTGTGAAGGGATCAAACGATCCGGGAAACAACGCGATCTTTTTCTCAGGCATGGGGGGTACTCTTTAATTGGTCACTTTGGGTTGCCCAGAAGATGCATACTGTACAAGTCAAAAAAGTGATGATCCTGGATTTCGTCGAACATGTATCCGAATTTCAGGTAGGCCGGGCGATGGCCAAAGACGACGTTGTTGATGTATTTGTAAAACTCGTGATAATGCGGCGAATTCTTTCCGATATAACCCCACAACATGACGCGGCTGCTGCGCTGGTCCTGATTGAGCGATTTCATCACGAGCATGATATAGCGGATATAATCGGAAAACTGTTTGATCACGAAATGGTTGTAATAAAGCAACTTGCCCTCGTTGCAGGCAAGAATGTGAAGCTTGAAACGGTCGACGTAGACGTAAAGGTAATTTTCCTTTCGTTGCATTGAAAATAGCGTGACGCCTTCGATCAGGGCAGCCGACTGGTGCATGAACACTGGTGGATTATTAGGATAAAGAGACTTGAGCCAAGCCACCAGATCCTTTTGCATGGAGAACACGGTCACCGCCTGCGTGCGCGGGTTATCGACAAAGATCACGTCTTCGGTCTCGGGATCAATGGTGGCATTATACCGCAGATATTCTGCCCCTGAGTCTTCAAGGAAAAGCACCGCCGGCACCTGTACAAACTTGTTATTCTTGATACAGATCTTGATCGACTTCCAGAAAGCGGCCTTTAGGAATGCATGAGAATCGAAGAGGACTTCCAGAACATGCATAAGCTCATCCTGGGAAGAGAGCGATGGAAACACGTAATCCTCCACCAGGATCACCCTTCCTTCTGCCGGTTCAATGACAGCTACCTGCAGATCCTTCGTGCCGACGTTGATCAGGAGGTAATATTGGGAGATATTATCTTCATCAAAGCGATCATCCTTGATCTTCTTAATGAGCTTATAATTAAGCACGACCGTCTGCAATTTTCAAGGAATTAGGGTATAGCTGTGAATATCTTACAATAATAGATATTTTGCCATGTAATATAAAAAGCAAAATTGCAGATTCATAAACCTACAGCTTGTAAAAACCGCTTAATTGATTGAAATCGCGCAGCGATGTGATCACGCTGAAGATTCCGTGCACCTGCGACGCGGGCATTTGCCTGATATCGTCGATCGATAGCAGACGCACATCCGAGATTATGTCCAGCTCGGGATCGGAGCCGGTACGCAGTGTGCCACCTGAGATGTCGACGGAATAGAATAGCTCTATTGCGTGCAGCGGATCGCGGATCAGCTCGCACCCGAACAGGAAGCGACGCGGCTCGACAATCAGGCCAGTCTCCTGAAGAAACTCCCTTCGCAATGCGTTTGAAATGCTCTCTCCGAAGTCGACCCCGCCACCGGGCGGTGCCCAGAAGTGCCGATCCGCCAGTCCCTGGTGGTCGACCATGACGAGTTTGTCGCCCTGAATGGATATGCCACATGCACGCACTCTCACACGGTTACCATAAGTGTCGGCGATGGATTGATCCATGAAAAGACGGGGAAAAAGTAAATTGTTAACGAGCTGTTAAAGGCAAAAATGGTGTTTTTGGAATCAAGTTTGATGATTAGATTTGTAAAAAAATTAGGTATGAAGAAGTATTTGTTTTTGATCGCTGTATTGGCGATCAGCTCTGAACTTGCTCTTGGCCAGGAGGCGGAAGCGACAGAAAAGGTGGACGGACCCGTCATCACCTGGGATAAGAAAACCCATGATTTTGGTGATATCTACCAGGGCGATAAAGTTGAGCACACTTTTTACTTCACCAACACAGGCAATGACTATCTGCTGATCACCAATGTGCAGGTTAGTTGCGGATGTACCACACCAAAAGGCTGGCCCAGGGATCCGATCCCGCCGGGTGGCAAAGGAGAGTTGACCATCTCTTTCAACAGCGCTGGTAAGTCAGGCAAACAAAATAAGCCGGTAACCGTGGTGTCGAATGCCACCAATGCCAAGGACAACCAGATCACGTTTACGACAAACGTTCTGGATAAGAAACCTCAATAATTGACAGATACGATTTTTCGGAAGGCCGTCTTCGTACGGCCTTTTTTTATGTCTTCCGGATGATTCCCGCCAGCAATAAAGCCCATCCGGCAATGAATAAGACGCCCCCGACAGGGGTGATCGCGCCGACAATTCCGATTCCGGTGAAGCACACCACGTACAGGCTGCCGCAAAAGAAAAAGATGCCGAAAACAAAGCACGATGCGGCATACTTGATCGCCGGCGTTTCGAAGGCCCGCAGCAGCAGGCCGGTGAACAGCAGCGCGAATGCGTGATAGAATTGGTACCTCAAGGCGGTGGCGTAGGTCTCGGCGCGCCCTTGCCCCCACAACATATCCTTCAGCAAGTGGTCACCAAGCGCCGCCATTACGACCCCCAAGCCGGCGAAGAAAATGCCGGTAAGCAATGAATTTCTGTAGCTCATATTTTTTCATTTGAATGCCTGTTTCCGAAGATCGCCGACCCAACCCTGACCATTGTGCTGCCTTCTTCCACTGCAATCTGGTAATCGCTGCTCATGCCCATGGACAATTCCGACATCATCGCGTTCGGCGGCAAGGTGATTCTTTTCACAGTCTCGAAAAGGTTCCGTAATCCCTGAAACTCTGTTCGGATCTTTTGCTCGTCCTCTGTAAGGCTGGCCATGCCCATCAAACCGGTAACCCGGACGTGATCAAGGGCGCGAAAAATATCTGAGCCTAGCACCTCCGTTATCTCCTCAGGGGCCAATCC
>DASPNN010000085.1:0-4821 GCA_035626495.1 Chryseosolibacter sp. | reverse complement strand
GCTTGAGGCCGGTGTGATGGGCGCGGGCGGAGAGATATTCCTTTTCGATATGGGGCGGCCGATCCGGATTTATGACCTCGCCAGAAAAATGGCGCTCCTGGCAGGCTTCCGCCCCGGTAAAGACATTGACATCGTCTTTACAGGCCTGCGTGAAGGCGAAAAGCTATACGAGGAGCTGCTCAACGGCACCGAGAATACAATTCCGACCTACCACGATAAGATCATGCGGGCCAAGGTGGCCGAGTATCCATACGCAGAAGTTGTCCGTAATATCGATTTCCTGGCCGAACTGATGGAAGATCCAAACGAGCTGAAAATGGTGGCCATGATGAAGGAGATTGTCCCTGAATTCAAGAGCAACTACTCCAGGTTCGAGGTGCTCGATCACACAAGCTGACCGGCCCAGGCAAGTCGAAATTCTTACTATCTCTTTATCTCTTTTGTTTTCAGCCGCGCCCATGGTCATAAGACCTTGTTGCCTTCCTTCGCGAGAGCAACAGGGATACCGCTGCGCCGGACTCGCTTCCAACTTTAATTACTGCTTTCCGACTCTGCCGGTAACCAGCAGGATAATCAAAAACCGCAATGAAATTAGCGGCGTCTGGTGTTTTTCCGCTTGACGTTATAGAGCTTGCGCTGGGAATTCCGGAAGACTTCTACCGGGAAAAAGTACTGCACCGTAATGTTTCCAATAAAATAGCCATCGTCATTGGCCGGATTGCCGCGTTTACCGACTTCTGTAGGCCGCGCCGGCTGGGTGCCGATCTCGGGCCTGCGGTCGGACATGGCCCGCGACAGGTCGCTTTTTAACAATGTGGCATCGGGGTAACGGGTACTGCTCACATCATCGAGGTAGTCGGTAAATGTTTTGCGGTATCCACCCTCAATCAAAACGTTGAAGAATGGATCGATCTTCACCCTTGCCCCCAAGCCGAAGGGAATCACGGGCTGAAAACGGCTGTATTTCTTAAGCTCCGTCTCAAGGGGTTGTAACGGAATCCACTTATCCTCATCCGCGCTGCCTACAGGACCTTTTGCCTTGGGGTTAAAGTAGAGGATACCCACACCTACAAAACCATGCAGGTTGACTTTTGGACGCTGATAAAACCGGGTTCCAAGTGGGATTAGGCTTATCGCGCCGGTGGCACTCAGCTCCCAATTGCTCGATTTGAAATGAAGATTGCGCTCCTGCCGGTCGTCGTTTGCTTTCTTGTCGGATCCTGCAGTCTGAAACCAGGTGACGCCCGCCCTGGCGCTGATCCGGGATGTGAAATAATACTCGGCGCCGATCACAACGTTGGGTCTCAAGGCGCCCAATTCTCCCGGGTCTACCATATCACCCTGGTAATAGGCAATGCCGGACCCCGCGTTAACCAAAAGGTTGCGGTTGCGCCGAACGGCATAGAAGCTTTGTGCGTCGGCAAAGAACGGTATCAGAGTTAGGGCAAAAAGAACGAATTTGAGACTCTTTTGCATCCCAGACCAATTTGTTACAATATAAAGAAATTAACCATCAAAAGCTGCTTCCCAGGACGTCCTTTACGCGCTGGGCAGCATCCTTCAGGAGAATGGCGGATTTCACCTTCAACCCGGATTGTTCGATAATTTTCGCGCCTTCTTCGGCATTGGTTCCCTGAAGCCTTACGATAATAGGAACGTTTATATTGCCGATTTTCTTGTACGCTTCCACCACACCGTTCGCAACCCGGTCGCAACGCACAATTCCGCCGAAAATATTGATCAGAATAGCCTTTACATTGGGATCTTTTAAAATGATACGGAAACCGGCCTCCACAGTCTCTGCATTGGCTCCTCCACCAACATCGAGGAAGTTGGCAGGTTCCCCACCGGATAGCTTGATGATGTCCATGGTGGCCATCGCAAGCCCCGCCCCGTTGACCATACACCCGACGTTACCATCAAGCTTTACATAATTCAATCCTGCCTTGCCTGCCTCGACTTCCAGCGGATCTTCTTCCGTTATGTCTCGCAGCTCGGCGAGGTCTTTGTGACGGAAAAGGGCGTTGTCGTCGAGATTGACCTTGGCGTCGACAGCCAGGATTTTGTTGTCAGAGGTTTTGAGCAGCGGGTTGATCTCGAACATTGATGCATCGAGCCCGAGGTACGCGTTGTATAGGGAGTTGATGAATTTCACACCCTCTTTAAAAGCATTCCCTTCCCAGCCCAATGCAAACGCAATCTTTCTTGCCTGGAACGGCTGAAGTCCGATGGTGGGGTCGACCCACTCCTTGATGATTTTCTCCGGATGCGTTTCAGCGACCTCCTCGATGTTCATGCCCCCCTCTGTGGATGCCATGATCACCGGCATGCCCTTCGAGCGATCGAGCAACATGCTCATATAGTATTCCTTCGGTTCTGACTCGCCCGGGTAGTAAACATCCTCGGCGATGAGCACTTTATTTACTTTCTTGCCATCGGGCCCGGTCTGAAGTGTGACGAGTGTTCCGCCCAAAATACCCTTCACTTTTTCCGGCACTTCAGCCTGGCTTTTTGCGAGCACAACACCTTTCGAACCCGTCTCTTTCACGACACCTTTACCACGGCCCCCGGCATGAATTTGCGATTTGATAACAAACCATTTTGTCCCGGTTTCTGCATGAAGTTCCTTGGCTGCGTTGACGGCGGCGTCCGGAGTGTCGGCCACGATGCCGCGCTGGATGGCCACGCCATAACGTTTGAGAATTTCCTTGCCCTGGTATTCGTGTATGTTCATGAATTTTTTGTTTTGGCGTGAAACTAGTTTATTTAAACCTTTATTTCAAGAAAACACTCATTTTAGGATGCTCAAGGCGACAGGAATACAGAAATCGTATGGTGAGCTGCAAGTGCTCAGGAACATCGACCTGGAGATCTCGAAGGGTGAGATCGTGGCAATCGTTGGCGCTTCGGGCGCCGGCAAAAGCACACTGCTGCACATCCTTGGCACCCTGGACACTCCCGACCAGGGACGTGTATATATTCACGATGTGGATGTATTCGCGCAGTCGGGAAAGAACCTGGCTGCGTTCAGAAATAAATCAATCGGATTTGTTTTCCAGTTCCATAACCTGCTACCGGAATTTTCCGCCCTCGAAAATGTGTTGATTCCCGGAATCATTGCGGGAAAAAAAGAAAAAGAGGTGCGGACGAAAGCCGAAGGGCTGCTTGACATGCTCGGCCTCGCGGGCAGGAAAGACCACAAGCCTTCACAGCTCTCCGGTGGCGAACAGCAGCGCACAGCCGTAGCCCGCGCGCTTATCAACTCACCCGACCTCATCCTGGCAGACGAGCCCAGCGGCAACCTGGATTCCAAAAATGCCATCGAGCTTCATAACCTTTTCTTTCAGCTGCGCAAAGACCTCAATCAAACCTTCGTCATCGTCACCCACAACCCCGAGCTCTCTCGCATGGCGGACAGAAAGCTCGAGATCAGGGATGGGCAAATCGTCAAGTAGGAGTCAAAAAAAAATGGGGTTGGCGATGTCACACAAAGGCGCGATGCCGCGGTCTAGGCGCAAAGGTCAGAGGTTGTGGACGTATCGTTTGAATCCGTGCTTGAGCAAGGGTACGTTGAAATTGATTAGTAAGCCGAGCCTTTTGTCGGCGAGCTTTAGGTAGCTGATTACCTGGGCCTCATGGACTGGCAGTATATTTTCGATCGCCTTTAACTCCAGCACAATTTCATTTTCAACCAGGATGTCTATTACATAATCCTTGTTGAGCGCCTCGCCGCGGTAATGCAATGGAACTGGCACCATGTATATACTTCCAAACCGGCACGTCTCAGCTCTTTGATCATGCAGTGTTGATACACAGTTTCGAGCAATCCCGGCCCCATTTCTTTATGCACGGTAATTGCACATCCGAGAATCACATTGGAAAGACCATTAAGATATTCCGCAGTAGGTTTTGAAATTTCTTCCACCACCCTAAAATACAATGAGAGCTGCCTGGACCTAGCTTTTGGCTCTCCAGAAAACAGAACAAAAATCCATGGCGCTCCTTTGCGCCATTGCGCCTCCGTGGTGAGCGCCCGCCGTGAATCGCAAATCGTTTGTTCGGTAAAAGCCGGATCAAACCTAGTGCGCGAAGACTTCGTTCTCCACGTCCTCCACCTCAACCAGCCCCTTTGAATTGATAGACGTGAGCTTTACTTTCTTGACTTCATTGATCAGAAGCGGATCGTATTTGGCGGCGACGCGGATGTAATTTTCCGTGAAGCCGTGCATCATGCCGTCTTCAACGTCGTTCTCGAATAACACGTGCGCCACGCTGCCCAGGTGGTCTTCATAAAACTTGCGGCGCTTCTTGTCGGAAAGAATATGCAGCATCTTTGAACGATCCGCCCGTTGGTTTCCCGCTACAACGCCAGGCATACTTGCAGCTAAGGTATTCTCGCGCTCCGAGTAGGTGAATACGTGCAGGTATGAAATATCCAGCTCATTCAGGAACTGGTAGGTTTCCAGGAAATCGTCATGCGTTTCCCCGGGGAACCCGACTATGACGTCCACACCAATACAGCAATGGGGCATCACCGATTTAATAGCGGCCACACGGTCGTGGTACAGCTCGCGCAGGTACCTGCGACGCATCAGCTTCAGGATTTTGTTCGATCCCGATTGCAAAGGCACATGAAAATGCGGCACGAACTTCCTGGACTTACTGACAAATTCGATGATTTCATTGGTCAGTAGATTGGGCTCGATCGAAGAGATTCGGAAGCGGTCGATTCCTTCAGCACCGTCGAGCGCCTGGATCAGGTCGATGAAGTGGTTGACGCGCTTTCCGTCTTGGAGTCCGAAGTCGCCGGTGTTTACCCCG
>DASPNN010000084.1:0-3398 GCA_035626495.1 Chryseosolibacter sp. | reverse complement strand
TTTACGCGACAACGCAAGGGCCGCACCGAGGTTCATCGCCACAAAGGATTTGCCCTCGCCCGACACGGTGGATGAAACGGCGATGACCTTCTCTTTCGATCTTATCTGGAAGAAGTCAAGGTTCGTACGCAACGAGCGAATGGCTTCGCTGACCATCGATCGCGGATAGTTGAGCACATGAAGTCCATTGTCCTGGCTGTACCTCGAAACGGGTATGGCCCCGAGTACGGGGGCCGACTTGATCTTCTCGAGCTCGCTCAGGTTGGTGATCTTATTATTGAGCAGATACAAGATGGCAATAAACAGAAAATTGAATACCAGGCTGAGGGTGATCCCGATGCCGGCAATCATGATCCTGTTGGGGCTGATTGGCCGGCTTGAAAATGAAGCCGGTGACAGAATCTTGAAATCGGGAGTAGTTCCGGCCTGCGCAATCTCGAACTCTGACTTTGACTGCATCAGCGTGAGATAAAACTCTTCGTATAGCTTATAGAACCGCTGGTTCTTGGTGAATTCGGTATTCTTGTCAGGGAACGCTGCGAACTGTTTTTCCAGTTCGACCTTTCTGGCAACAAGCTCCTCGAGCTGTTTGGTCCACCGGGTCCGAACGTCGGTGAGCTGTGCGTTGGCCCGCTGTTTCAGTGATTCAAAGGCCTGCTGCTTTTGTCGGAACGTGAATGTTATTTCATTGTAGGACAGCTTAAGCCTGTCCAGCTCGAGCTTCAACTCGGATAGCTTCTCAATATTTTCACCTACCTCGACGGGCAAAGCGTTTCGAAGCCACACCGGCGGTGTATAATTGCCTTCTTCCATGCTGACAAGCAGCCGGTCGATTTCCCTGACTCTGCGCGTGTACTCATAACGTTGAGAGTCGATGCGGTTCAATGAAGTGATCGTACGGGTAAGCTCCAGATCGAGGTCGTTCGTTTTATTTTTTATCGTGAAGTTTTCGAAATAGTCCTCATACGCCTCCATCCGGCTTTCGATTTGCCTAAGCTCGTTCGAAAGCCAGTCGATCTTTTGTTTGTTCGCCAGGTTTTTTTGCTCGTAGCTGTATTGCAGGTAGATCGTGTCGATTTTGTTGAGTACCGCTTGGGCTTTGAAGGGGTTGTGGTCTTTGAAGGCAACGCGGATGGTGTTCGCGTTGTAGTTCAATGGTTCGGCGATCAAATTCGTGCGCAGGTAATCAAGGAGCACGTCGCGGCTGTTGATGGTGAAATGGTATCCCACTTCATCACCTTTAATGAACTCATGGTTCTTGCGCAACGTCATCTCCAGGTCACCGACAAGGACGCGCCTGCCGAACGAACCGTTTACTTCGATGCCGCGGTCCGGCACACGCAGCCTGTACATGTTATCGTCCAGTTCGGCATACTCAATCCGTGTATCGTAAAAAGAGTGTATGTTCGTATGGACCGTGATGTCGACGGGCAGGTTCCTGTATAATTCATCGTTGAGCACGCGCCCTACGCTGACGAAGCTGATCTCAAAGGCCGACCGGTCTAGGACATGGTTGAGAAACAGTTTTGACTGGATCAGCTCGATCTCGCCGGAAATAATATCCACATCGGCATTGTCGACCATTTGACGAATGCCGAAATCGGTCGCGTCCTTTTTCACATCGAGCTTGATCTCGGAGTCGGAACGATAGACATTTTTGGTGTAGCGTATGAAAAGGTAGGCGACTGAGTTGACTACAATAAAGATCAGCACAATCCAGATCCAGGAAGTGCGCAGGATCATGAGCAACTTTCCGAGGTCTATGGATTCGGTGGAAGGGACGACTGGTTTTATGTAATCTGATGACTCCACTTGTTTCAGTTTACTCCAAATATCACTACGACGACGGTTGCGAGGCTGGCAAGTACGGTAACGACCGGGCCGTAATCCCTGAATGCTTCGCTGACCGGTCTGCGGATCGGTTCGATGTATATAATATCATCAGGTTGAATCACGTAGTTGTGCTTGCGGTAACCGTCCGTTGTTGAAAGATCGGCGATCAGCAGCTCATCTCCCCGCAGAATTCTGATGTTGTTTGCTTTCGAATCGTTGGTGATGCCTTTACAAAGAGCCAGAATTTCCGTCAGCCGCATATTCTCGTTGGTGAGCGGGATAACTTGGCCCTCAGGTGTTCCCAGCACAACTACACGTTTGTTTGAATAGTTCAGTTTGACAAACGGCTGCTCGTAGAATTTTGCATACTCTTTTTCGAGCATCTCCTCTGCCTGCCGCAGCGTCAACCCTTCCACATGGATGGTGCCGACCAGGGGAAATTTGACCACCCCCTGCTGATCTACCAGGTAACTTTCCGGCGTGGCCGGTGTGCCTTGCACGGTCGGCTGATCCGGACCCGGGTCAACGATTTTCTCTCCGAGATTTGTAAAGACCCTGAGCGTCAGCTGATCGTTCTTGCGGATGAGGTAGTTCCCTTCTGGGCGGGCAACGGTCGCTTTCACCGCTTCATTTCGCGGCTGAAACATAATGTTTTGTCTGTAAGATGAACAGCTGCAAAAAATAACCACGATGAGGCCCGTGCCGAAAGACTTTCGTATGCTCAAAGTACAATGAGGTTTATCTTAATGTTGTGAAATTACTGAATTTCTCAGCAATTCCTGGAAAGTGGGCAGCAACTGATCTTTGTCCGATACGATCGGATTTTCAACCGGCCATTGGATCTTCAGGTCCGGATCATTCCACACGATGCCGGACTCATGGGCTTTGCTATATACATTGGTGCACTTGTAATAAAAAAACGATTCCTCAAGTGCGACAAACCCATGGGCAAACCCCTCCGGAACCATGAGCATGTTATGCTTTTCCCCGTCCAGGGTGCAATAATACGTCTTGCCGAATGTAGGCGAAGCGATTCGCAGATCGACCACAATATCGAGTACCTTACCCTTGATGACCGTGACAAGCTTTCCCTGTGCATAGGGGGGGCGTTGAAAGTGCAGCCCGCGTAAAACGCCTTTTTTTGAAAAAGATATATTTTCCTGGGGAAATGCAGTAGGGATACCGTTCTTCCGAAATACTTCTTCCTTATAAAATTCGAAAAACCATCCGCGTTCGTCGGGGAAAGCACTCGGAAAAATCTCAACCAGTCCCTGAATGCCGGTTTCTTTGACTTGCATGAACTAAAATTAAGAAGCTTTCTTGTATTCTTTCAGGGCTGCAAGATATTTGTTTATCACCAGTGATTCGCTGTATTCTGCTTCCATTTTTCTTCTGCCGTTGCGACCGAAAGCCTTGATGGTGTCTTCGCTCAGTCTTGTCATATCCGCCATCTTCGCCGCAAGATCGTCGGCGTCCTTCAGCTTGCAGAGCAGACCATTATAATTATGTTCCACCACATTGTTGCACCCAGGAACATCCGTGGCAATGATGGCGCGTGATGAGCT
>DASPNN010000083.1:0-4512 GCA_035626495.1 Chryseosolibacter sp. | reverse complement strand
AAGCCAGCCACCTGAACCATGACCTTACGCCGTCCCCTTCATAGTACTGTTCGAAGTCCACCGGCTCACCAGTTTCAACGGATCTCACGAACCTGTCGAATAGGCCAATTTCCTTCGTGTGCGGCCAGCCATCAAGCATTCGCATGCCGGTAACCTGCCGACCGGCCATCGCTTCCGAAGTTGTGTTGGTTAGAACGATATCAAAATCGATGATTTTTTCTTCGCTGTCACGGACACTCCTCAAGACATGCAATGCCAAAGGTGATGTATTAAAAACTGCCTCGAGCAATTTCGTGCTCTCGAACAGTTCGGAGCAATTATGTGACGAAAAAAGAGTTTTTGATGCAGACATATGTATGATCCCGCTATTTGTCAAGCCGGTTAGCGGCTTACTTTTTTTATATCAGGTTATGGCTGCTATTCGGCGACATTCTGATAATATACGAACTCCCAACTTTTTTGAATCCATTGTTGGACCAGTCCTAAAAAGTCTCAATTTCCAATTAAGGCCCGGGTGTACCGGCCTATGATTTGAAAATAAGCGGATATTTTTTTACAATTTTCCAAATACGGAAAATCACCGGATCAGTGAGACGTTATCAAATGAAACACCGGCAGGAGACAGTGAACCAACCGAACGCATAGCTGGTGCATGCCGCTATTGAATGAAGTGTACCTAATCTATTTATTGGCAACTTCCACACAATTTCAAAACCTAGAACTGGTAATTGCCGCGTATATGGTTTCTACGGAACAGCTAACTGTCCGAATGTACAGCAAGGGACTTCTTGCACGTGATCAAGAAAACCACATGAGGTTTTCGGTGATCAGCTATCCCAACTTTCGAATTCGCCTTTCACCGTTGTCGGCATGAGTCATTACCGCTCTTTAACGACGCTGGCATTTTCCACTATGACTTGATCAATTCAGATTATCGAAACGATGCTGATTATTTTCCAGGAAGGCAGTGGAAGCCTTCAAATACAATTCCAGGTCCGACTTTGACATGTCGTTTAACCTTCCGGATAAGCTCCGGAGATGCTGCAACACGTCGTTTGAAATGCTTTTTACATTTAACGAGGCTTCACGGAGCGCCAGCCGTATGTTCATTTCCTCCATGACCAAATCTCCCAACTGCTGCAAAATTTCCTGCTCTTCAACAGTAAGTTTTCTTGGTTCCTTGTCGATAATACAAAGCGTCCCCAGGTTGTAAGTCTCATCTGTTTGCAAAGGCACGGCGGCGTAAAAACGCAGGCCGAAGTCTCCAGCAACCAGGGGATTGGCCAAAGTTCTCGGATCGTCTTTGGCGTTTTCGACAATGTACAACTCATTTGAAAGGATGGCTGAAGCGCATAGACCAGGATCGCGACCGATCTGATTAATGGATAGTCCATGATGCGACTTAAACCAAATCCGGTCTTTATCCACGAGGCTAATAATCGCAATTGGAACTTTAAATAATTTGGATGCCAATGCAGTAATCCTGTCAAATGCGCCATCCGGCGGCGTGTCAAGCAATTTATATTTCCTGAGCGCCTGTAGCCTTTTTTCTTCCTTGACGTTGGTTGCAACTGTTTCCATAATAAAAAACTTCATTTAAATCATTTTTGTTCCTTCGGTAAAATCACAGTAAACGTCGCTCCTTCATTTACCTTTCCTGTGGCAGTGATCACACCTTGATGATTGGCAACTATTTTCCGGCACAATGCAAGACCTATGCCATAGCCTGCGTAAATGGTTTTATCGTTCAGGCGCTGGAAGATCGTAAATATCTGCTCAGCATAATCCAGACTAAATCCGATCCCATTGTCCTCGAAATCGATCTGTATGTAATCATCTTTTCGCCCTCTTAGATGATGCCTGGCCATCACTTCATCCTTGAGCGGCGTTTCTCTGATTGAAACCATGCTTTTTACATCTTTTCTCGAGAATTTGATCGCATTACCAATCAGGTTGTAAAACAATTGATTCATTTGTAAAGCTACTGCCTGTATTTCCGGCAACGCAGTTTGGAGAATATTTATCTTTTTCTGATTTATAACCAATTCAAAGTCGGTCAGAACATTAGCCAATATCTTATTCAAATCAACCCTCTGATATGCATACTCTTTGCGATAGGACAGCCTTGAGTAGTCAAGCAAATCTTTGATCAGGTCCGCCATTCTTGAGGCGGAGGACTCGATTTTATTCAGATACAAACGCAGGTGCTCATTTACATCCTGAGCATGTCTGTGTTTGATCAGATCACTGAATGTCTGAATTTTTCTTAATGGCTCTTGCAGATCGTGCGACGCCACAAAGGCGAACTGTTCAAGCTCCGCATTTGACCGTGTAAGTTGATTGTTGGAATCTGTCAGCTCTTTCGTTCTTTCTTCCACGATTTGCTCAAGCCGGGATTGTAAGCTCTTTTGCTCCGCGATGTTCACGGCAGTCCCGATGAATCCCGCAAACTCATTGTTATTCAAAAATCTTGGAGCAGCTTTAAAAAGAAACCATTCATATTTGTCGGTCTCTTTATTATAAAGTCTGGCTTCAACAGTGTACTCTGTTCGATTTGTCAGACCATTTATGAAAGCCTGGTAGACATCCGCAATGTCTTCCGGATGTGTGACGCTTTCCCATCCCCCTTTAACCGCAACATCTTCGTAGTGGGCTACCTGGATAAACTTCAATAGACTCCTATTGGCGTAGATAATTTTTGCGCTGGCGTCAACCATCCAAACCAGCATCGGGGCCTGATCAGCCATGTCTCTGAATCGCCTTTCGCTTTCTTCAACAATATGGAAACTCTTAACCTTTGAAGTTGTTTCCTGGCAATACACCAGCACTCCCGTTACGGTCCCATTTTCGTCAAAAACGGGCGTGTTACTGAAGGTCCAAAATATATCCTCAAGCTTGCCCTCTCTGACAAAAGGAATCAGCTTGTTCTCCTGCCAGACGGATTTTCCAGTTCGAAAAACTTCTTCGATAAGCGGCCCCATGAATTCCCAAATTTCGGGCCAGACCTCCTCGCCTTTCTGCCCCACTGCAGGGCGGGCATTGTTGCTTGCGAGGCTTTCGTGACAGGCATCGTTATAAAAACAAATGTGGTCACCGCCCCACATAAGAAAGATCGGGACGGGGGAGTGCAACACTATTCCGAGTGCCGTTTTTAAACTTTCCGGCCATAGTTCGATGGGTCCAAGGCTCGACTTCGACCAATCGTGGTCAACAATAAGAACACCCATTTTACCACCATCTGACAAAAATTTGAGTGATTGATGGTGATTTGTGATGGCCGGTTGCCCCATTTAACGTTGGATTGAGCTCAATTAATGAGTTTTGCTACACTGAAAAATTTCATGCCAGGTAAAACCTATTACACGGCCAAATAAGCTGGCCGCTTACACCGTTTTTCGGCCACGACCATGGCAATCTTCAGGTGGTCAACTTGCGACCAACAAGCCCACTGACAACCTCAGCATATTGGCGTAAAACGCCCGCTCAAATGCTTTAACCGGCATGTCCAATACCGCATCTATTTCACTATTTTGTGATTGGTCTCCATATCGGGATAGATCTTAATATAGAATGACTGCGGTGGATTTCAGTCTGAGAGTCAAAATGAGCGAGTCATATTTTTAACAAGATAATCTCAGCGCCTGTCGAGTCGCCGTTTGTAAAATGGAGCGTTGAAGTGCATTGAGTTCAAGCTGTTGATCAGCGTTCAACGGCATTTGTCCATTGCATAAATTCGTTTTCTATAAAGGTCGGTCGACCATGTGTCGCGCGGAACGCTTTATCCATACATACTAATTACGCTCAAACTGAACCGCAATGAGGGAAACACCCTGGGCAGGCAAAAAAAATTCAACGGAAACTTCCCCAGCGGTTGTCTTGACCCATCTCGGGGCGTGCAGCATCTCAAGCTGGCCAGCTTTTTCCAGTATTTCATATTGCTCGCCCGATACGTTTTGAGGCGAACCCATTTTCTTCCAGACTTCATAAGCGTTGCTGTGGTCCTGATCGATCCGGAAGTGAGTCAACAAAACTTTGTCTGCCGGAATACTCTGAATGATCATCCTGACAGATACATCCTCTCTGTACGCATCTGCATCGTGATAATTCCAGATCATTACCGAAGCACACTGATCGTTGGCGGATGCCAGGGCATGTACATCCGGTGATTTGGTTCGTACGCTGCTTTTTAATATGCTATCCAGGGGTATTTCCTTTGTGTTCGTAACTTTCAGCCTGTTACCTTGCATCAACCCGTACATTCGAAAAACATTCAGCACGGGTTTATCAACACCGTTGGTTGCAAGATCTCTGAAGCCATCGAACCAGCGCTGATCCTCAAATTCGAACGACCAACTCATCGCACCTTCCAGATTTATCTGATAACGCGCAGCCAGGTCATAGAGTCGTGCAAACGATGATGCTGTATAACTCGAGTACATGGTGCCGTTGCGATAAGCGTTTTCCGGATTGGTGGCCATGCCGCACGCTGCACAACCTTCCGGATCAAACTCC
>DASPNN010000082.1:0-2128 GCA_035626495.1 Chryseosolibacter sp. | reverse complement strand
TCCGAGGTAGCGGATTCCGGAATTGGGCGCCACCAGTGCGGGATTGTCGCGCATTTGGAACAGCGCCATGTCTGTATTAAAAAATGCCGACCGGAAGATTGCCCCGCGTTGAAACGTCACATAACTGGTTGGCTCGGTTCCTGAATCGCATGCATTGCGCTTGTACTGGAAGCGGAACACCCAGTTTTCGGCGTTGGTGATTTCCTGCGTGGAGAGCACGCCATTGAACACCTCCGGATCGTTGCATGCGTTTCCAGTGCTTGTATTACCAATATCCACACAGTGAAAAGCTGTTAAAATGTTCGGCGTAAAGTCGCGGCAGGCATTGTTGAGAAGGGATCCGGAGCAGATGCGTTCCTGGCTTGCCAAAAGAATCATGGCTACTCCGTTTGACTGGGGATTTAAACCTGAGCTGCAGGACGCATCGTGCTGGCATCCCTGCACATTTGAGTCTCCAAAATTAGCTTGTTTAAACATATCCCTGAATCCATGAACGACTTTCGAAAGTTCAAGCACATTTTTGTTCAGTTCGGCGGTGGGCTCGAATAACTCAAGGGTAATTTCATCTCCCTTGATCAAATCGGTGTTAAACCCGGCTGAGCTTATTGCAGCTGCGGTGATCGGACCATAAACCATAGTCCCTTCGCGGTTATATAGGTACAGCTCCGATGCGCCTGAAAGGAAAAGTCTACTGAAAGACAAATTGAGGGAGTAGGCGCTGGGAGATTTAATGCGCAGCTTCCAGACCCGACCGTTTTCCGTCTCATACCAGGTGCCCGAGTTGTCCTGCGTTTGATTGATGGCGACTCCTTTTCCGAACCGGTATGGCAGACCGGCTCCGGACTGCTCTTCCGCTTCTGTTTCTCGAATTGCCTGTTGACGATCGATCGTAACGATCAGTGTTTTATCAGGACCTGGAGCACCGAAAATTCCCTTATCACCCACAACCCGAGTGTTGTTATTCGATAGCGTTGACCTCACTTGTGAAAATGAGAGTGTCGTTATCAGTATCATACTGATAGTTAGCAAATAGCTTTTCATGCTTGTAGAAATTAGAATGTTGGATGAATGAATAACTGACTTTGTGCTGGAAAGCTTCCTGTACTGAAAGCCACTTTGGAACTGATGAGGTAGTTACAACAGGGCAGACCCCCGGGCCTCCCTTTGTTGGGGTAATTGTTTGAGGGCATCATTTTTTTAGTTTTGGTGTGCAAACAGAGATTGGCGAGGAGAGGCGCAATCATCTGTCGTTAGCCTAAATATATCCAGTGCAGTGTAATTGCAAAAAAGAAGTCGTAGCAAACATGTTAATTTTTCAGACGAGCCGTCTCACGTTTCGGTAGGCCGGTCGTTGTGTCCCGGGAACATGTCTTGATTGTGTATTCATCATTTTGATTAGCCCGTCGAGAGATGATCGTTGGGTCTGTTTCACTAGATGTTATGTTAAATTGCTTACGGACACTGTGACCCGCGAAGCCATGACCTTCGACACGATGAAGGCATTGCATTTTTGCAATAAATTTTTAACTTTACATCCAGGAGCCCATCATCACGACGCAAGCGTTGTGGGATGGGCTTCTGTATTATTAAACCCCCAACAATGATGGTAGGTCAGCCAGCACGTGCTTTGGATACTTCATTCGGCCAACATAGATTATTATTTTTTCGATTAAGGATGGGGCAATCAGTCCAGACGTCTTTTTCCACTCGCGAATTCCTATAAAAAAGAAACTTCGATCGGATACAAAAATGTCTGTCAATAATATAACGAGAGACTTGAGTTCCAAACTTTAGCTACTAAACTAAAAAATATGATAATTCTGCAATTAACTTCTGGCAGTGGATCGCCAATATGGCCTCCGATGGTATCCGCCATCGCTGCAAGCCTGGCCGTGCTGATCTCATTGATAAACTTCATTATCACTTTTAGAACAACGAGAAGAGTAAAGAAGCTCGACTATAAAGCTGCGATTATCAAGCACAGACAGGATCTATATAAAGAAATAAGAGCGTGGGCCGAAGCAGTAGTAAAGTAACCATCCGGTGAACTACGTCTTTCGCTCATAGCCGGGCTGCGATAGTTTTGAAGAAAAATCAAATCTATGGCAGACCAGGTTAAACAACAGTT